>JBBUAC010000017.1:0-5159 GCA_038061035.1 Patescibacteria group bacterium | reverse complement strand
ACTGTATGCATCTCATGTCCCACTTCATCGCAGTGTAATAATCCAATCGGAGAACCGACATATCCAGTCGTTAAAATCCTTTTATCTTTTACAATTACTGCTCCTGAACGCCCTCTATCACAGGTGCCCCGGGTACCTACGAGATTCGCGAGTTCAATAAAATATTCATCCCAAGAAGGTCTTTTATAAGAAGTTTGAATTTTTGAAGCCTCTTTTTTCATTAATATAAAATAAAATAATTTTTTTATTTATTTCTTTAAATTAGACAACTTCCACACCCATACTGCGTGCAGAGCCAGCAATTATAGATATTGCACCCTCGTCGTCTTTTGCATTTAAATCTGACATTTTTTTATTTGCAATTTCAAGGGCTTGCGCTCGAGTTATTTTACCAACTTTAGTTGTAGCATTTTTACTTGAGCCTTTTGTGATTCCTGCTACTTTCAAAATAAGTCCTGATACAGGAGGAGTTTTTATAATAAAATCATAACTTCTGTCTTCATAAACTGTAATAACAACAGATACTTTGTCCCCTGCCATTTTAGAAGTTGCCGTGTTGAATTTCGTAACAAAGTCCCCAATATTTATACCTGCCTGACCTAAGGCGGGTCCAAGTGGTGGTGCAGGTGTTGCTTTTGCTGCTTCTATTTGTAATTTTATTTTTTTTGTAATTTTTTTAGCCATAAATTTAGGCTCTAGGCTCTAGGCTCTAGGCTCTAGCATTTTAAATTGCTAATGCCTAAGGCCTAGTTGCCTAGCGCCTTCTGAATATAACTTATAATTTCTTAACTTGCAAGAAATCTAATTCAACTGGAGTTTCGCGACCAAACATTGAAACCAATACTTTTATTTTCCCACGTTCAGAATCTACAGAATTCACCTTACCTTCCAAATCTTTAAATGGTCCATCTATAATTAAAACGTTTTCATCAATAGCTACATCAATATTGTGTTTAGTAGTATTAGAATCCATTTTCTTAAATAAATATTCAACTTCTTCTTTTTTCAAAGGAACAGGATTTACTCCTGCACCTACGAATCCTGTCACTCTCGGTGTATTTCTCACAACATACCAAGAATCATCCGTTACTATCATATCTACTAATACATATCCTGGATAAATTTTCTCTTCCACTTCTACTCTTTTGCCACCTTTGATTTTTATTTTTTTCTCAACAGGCACAATAACATTAAAAATTTTATCATGCATGCCAAGCGAATCAATGCGCTGTCTTAAATTACGAAGAACTACATTCTCATAACCAGCATAAGTATGAATAGCATACCAATTTCTTATTCCTTGTGTTTCTTGTTTTGACATTGTTTATAATGAAATTAATTTTTCTAATCCTATTGAAAACAAAAAATCAAAAAGACCTAAAAAATATGCAATCAAAATAGAAAGAATTATAACAATAATAGTATAATATGATGTTAGTGTTTTGTTTGGCCAAATTACATGCTTTAATTCTGTTTTGGTTTCTTTTATATATTCAGTAATTTTTGACATATATTTATCCACATCTCGTGGATTTATTAAAATTTTATTTCTTTTAAAAAAGCCCCCCAAATAACTTTAGAAGGGCTTTTTTAATATTACTCTTTGTTGCCAAAATAGTCAAATAAAAATTTTTATCTTATTTCATAAGTTATTGTGATATTAGAGCTTATTGTGTTTTCACCTTTTGGAATTACAGACGGCACACTTGCTGTGTCAGATGCCTCCATAGCAGCACCTTTATACATCATCGGATAATAATTTCCACCAGACTCACTAAAAGAAGCTATTCTACCTAAACGTACTCCTAAATCTTTTGATAAAACTTTTGCTTTTTCTTTTGCATCTTCTATTGCTTTCTTACGAGCTTGCATTTTCAATCCTTCTTCATCGTCTATGGCAAGAGTAGGTCCAGACATATTTGTAACTCCTATTTTATTTATACCATCTATTACTTTTCCTGCATTATCTACTTCTCTAACTTTTACTGTAATACTTTGTGATACAGTATAACCAATTATTTTTGATTCTGTTTGACAAAGTGGCATACTTCCATCTATAGGATAATACAAAGGACAAGGTACTGGATTTGAATATTTAGGATATGAATTATAATTTTCCGTTTTAATATCTTTCTCCATTACACCTGAATTTTTCAAAAAATCTAATACAGTTTTTGTTTTTGTATTTACTTCGTCACTCGATTCTTTTTGAGTTCCCTTACTTCCTTGTATTGTAAAATAAACAGTTGCAATATCGGGAACAGCTTGTACTTCGCCATATCCTGACAATGTAATAGTATTTATATTATTACTACCCATCATATTATAAGAACGAAATTCAGATAAGAATTTCATAATAAAAAACACAGACAAAACTATCACAAATAAAACTAAAACTTTATATAAATTCTTTTTTTCATCAAATTGTGTTTCCATGATATATTTTTTTGGCCATAAGTCCGACTTATGGCTACTTGTTATTTTATAATTTCCACAAGTTCTACTTCATAAATCAAGTTAGCATTTGGAGGAATTATTCCTTCTATGCTCTTTTCACCATATGCATATTCTGAATTAATCTCAAGACGTCTTTTTTCTCCTTTTTTCATACCAACTACTCCGACATCCCAACCTTTTATCACTTGTCTTTCACCCAATGTAAATGTAAAAGGCAATACATGACCAAATTTAGGATCAATATTTGAATCAAATACAGTGCCATCTTCAAGACTACCTGTATAATTCATAGATACATTGTCACCAACTTTTGCCATATCATCACTACCTTCTTGTAAAACCTTAATTAAAACGCCTTCCATTTGTTCTGTTTTTTCATTATCTTCATTTATCAAATCTGAAGTTTTTGATTTTTTAATAGTAATAAAAAGCAAAAATGCTATAACCAATAAAACTATTGCTATCCAAAGTAACATATTTTTCTTATTTTGCATAACTAAAATGCGATAATTAAATTATTAATAATTTAATTATCGCATTTTTATACTTTTAAATCAAATTAACTTCTGGTGTAAGTTTTAAATTAAATTTAGACATAACAGAATCCATAATCAAATTAGCTAATTTTTTGATTTCTTCTCCTGTTGCTCCACCAT
Source organism: Patescibacteria group bacterium (assembly GCA_038061035.1). Classification (GTDB taxonomy): domain Bacteria; phylum Patescibacteriota; class Minisyncoccia; order Phycocordibacterales; family UBA9973; genus UBA9973. The sequence continues at coordinate 2,046 of JBBUAC010000017.1, read as the reverse complement.
AATTTACCAATACCAATGCTTGTTTGTCATGCACACCGACATTTCCTATTCTACACCCCTTCCAACCACACTGCTCTATCAGCCACCCAGCAGGAATTTTGTTTTCTTTTACCAAAGTTTTTGCGAAAGCCTTGCTTTCGCAAGTTTCATCGTCTTTAAAATATGGCATACTAGGATATTCTGCTAACAATTCTTTAAATTTACTTTCTTCTACAAAAACATTTTTAAAAAAACTTCCAGCATTTCCTATTATCTTAGGATCAGGTAATTTACTTTTCCTTATCTCTTCCACCACATCACTTATATCTTTGGGAGTATTTATTTTTATTTTATTTTTTTCTATATGTTCTTTTAGAGCTCCATAACTTATGTTTTTCTTTTCTGTTTTAGAAAGTTTTAATGTAATATTTAAAATAAAATATTGTCCTTTAAAAATTGTTTTAAAAACACTATCTCTATATCCAAATTTACAATTTTCATTTTCAAAAATTTTTCTCTCCCCAGTTTCTATATTTATAGCTTCTACATTTACAAGTACATCTTTGAGTTCTACTCCATATGCTCCTATATTTTGCATAGGCGCAGCTCCGACAGTACCTGGAATAAGAGCCAAATTTTCAATACCCCAATAATTATGAGAAACAGAGAACAATACAAGATTATGCCAATTCTCTCCGCTTTCAGCTTTTATAAAAACAAAATCTTTCCCGACGTTTTCAATCGGGATCCCGACCTCCTCAAGCGTCGGGACTTCTAAGATTTCTATACCTTTTAATTTATTTAAAATAACTATGCCATCAAAATTTTTTGTAAACAAAACATTGCTTCCTCCTCCTAAAAATAATTTTTCATTATTTTTAAATTGCGAAGAATTGAAAAGTTCTACAATTTCATTTTCATTTTCTATTTCAATAAAAAATTTTGCGCAAGCAGAAACACTAAAAGTATTCAGTTTTATCAAATCATAATTTTCTAAAATTTTCATAATTAGCAAATCTACAAAATTTCTTCTTCCAATCTCTTTTCAATTTCTTCTTCACTAATTGGTTTAAGTAATTTTTTTAATTCTGGATCTTGTGAAATATCTACTCCATTTCGTTCCAACAATATCACTAACATTTTCATAACTTTAGTAATTTCTTTTTCCGCAATAATATTAATCTGTAAATTAGTTTCTTCTCGCCAATCATCTACTTTTGAATTACGATTTTGTGAAATAAGCACAAAAATTGCAAGAACAATGGCTTCTAAAGAAACAAAAGTTGTTAAAAGATTAAAAGGAAAAGGATCAAAAGGAGTTATCCCTTTTATTTGATTAATATTTATTAATATCCATATTATAAACACAAATAAATTAAAAAACAAAAAATATACACTTCCAAAATTAGAAGTCATCCAATCAGCCATTCTTTCTACAAGTGTTCTCTTGGCATTGGCTTTTGCTTTCATACTGTGAAATATTTTTTTGCGCGACTCCTCATTTTCGCCAGACAACGATTGTAAAAATGAAATGTGATTTTTTTCCATAAATTAAAAGTTAATATTATTCTCTAATAATACTCCCAGTTCCATCTTTATGCAATCTAATTATTCTTGATGGTTTGGCTATTATTTCTCCCCCATCAATATACAAATCAACTAATTTTCCAAAATATTTTTTTGCTTCTTTTATATTTTTAGACGGAGGCAAGCCCTCCGTATTTGCTGAAGGAGCAATAAGAGGACCCGTAACACTTAATAAATTTTGTAAATTCTTATTTTTAGGAATACGAAAAGATAAAGTTTTAGTTCCCCTATCTAAATATGAAAATTTTTTATTTTTTGAATCTAAAATTACGCTTGTTGGTCTTTTTGCAGAAAAAAATTCTTTCAGAATTTTTTTCTGCTCTCCACCCAAAAAAATGTCAAATTTTTCTAAAAAAGAAATGTCACTAATCAAAATTATACAAGGTTTATCTGGATTTCTTTTTCTTATTTTGTAAATTCTCTTTACCACAGAAATGTCTTCTGCCCTACCAACCATGCCATATATTGTATCAGTCGGCA
>JBBUAC010000016.1:0-13958 GCA_038061035.1 Patescibacteria group bacterium | reverse complement strand
CCCTTCTATGATATTTAATCGTCTTTTTAATTTTAATTTATTTATCTGCATAATATTTCAATTACTAATAATAAAAGTATATACCCCCTAGGGGGTATTGTCAAGAAGTTTTACACATTTCAGCCATGGCGTAAATGTGTATTATGGTTTGCCAAAGCAAGGCTTTGGCAAACCTCTTTCTTGACTTGTGTCAAGAGGTTTTGTCTAAAAAAATATCAAAAATATTAGACCATAAAGTAGAGCTTTATTTTTATTAAAGATTTTCTTTTTTCCACTATTTTAAATAAAAAAATAGTTTATCCACTATTGCGCGAATTTAAACTTTTGAATATACTCACTTAATGGAAATAGCTAGGAAAAATTATTGGAAGTATATAGTTGGCTTTATAGTTTGTTTTTTAATTCGACTTATACCTTTTAAACCACCAAATATTGAGCCAATACTTGCGACTCAAATGCCTTTTTCTCGCGCTTATGGTGGAATTGCTGGTTTTTCTTTTGCGTTTTTTAGTATAATTATTTTTGATTTTTTTACATCTGGTCTTGGAATGTGGACTTTGATAACCGCTTTTTCTTACGGGCTTTTAGGACTTTGGGCAGTAAATTATTTTAAAAATAAAAAAAACACTGGCTGGAATTATGCAAAATTTGCTATAATAGGAACTCTTTCATATGACATAGTTACAGGTCTTTCTGTCGGACCATTATTTTTTAACCAACCATTTATGGAAGCATTAATTGGACAAATTCCATTTACAGCACTTCATTTATTAGGCAATGTATCTTTTGCTTTAGTATTATCCCCCGCTATTTATAATTTTATAATAGAAAATAAAAAACTTGAAAGTGTGTCGATTATTAGAATTTTTAATCCTAAAAAAATATAAATATGCCAAAGAAAAAAAAGCTTGCATTTTCAAGTATACAAAAACGAAATGGTTTGATTGTGCCTTTTGATGAAAAAAGAATTACTCGAGCAATTTCTCGCGCGATACATGCGACAGGTGAAGGAGATGAAAAAAAAGCAGAAGAAATTACTCTTAAAGTCTTAGATGCGCTTTCTTTATTAAAAAAAGAAGAAAAAATAAAAGATTTTATTCCTCATGTTGAAATTATTCAAGATGTTGTTGAAAATGAACTTATTGCTTTTGGTTTTTTGCAAACAGCTAAAGCATATATTTTATATAGAAAAGAAAGAGCGGTGGCAAGACAAAAAACTGGTTTTATACCAGACAGAGTAAAAGAGCTTGTGGTAAAAAGTAAGAAATATTTTCGCAATCCACTATCAGAATTTGTTTATTATCGCACTTATGCCCGTTGGATTGATGAAGAAAATCGAAGAGAAACTTGGATAGAAACGATAGATAGATATATGGATTTTATGCGAGAGAATCTGGGAACAAAACTCTCTATCCCAGAATATGATGAAATTCGTGAAGCTATATTAAATCAAGAATCAATGCCTTCTATGCGACTTTTGCAATTTGCTGGTGATGCCGCACGAAAAACAAATGTCTGCGCATATAATTGTTCTTTTATCGCACCAAAAACTTTTCAAGATTTTGCAGAAATTATTTATATATCTATGTGTGGAACAGGTGTGGGCTGGAGTGTGGAAAGTGAAAATATTCAATCACTTCCACAAATTCAAAAACAAACTGGTAAAAAATTGCCTACACATATTGTCGCAGATAGTAAGGAAGGTTGGGCAGATGCTTTTTCTTTAGGTATGAAAACTTATTTTGAAGGCAATAATATAGAATTTGATTATTCTTTAGTCCGTCCTGCTGGTTCGCGACTTAAAATTATGGGTGGTAAAAGCTCAGGTCCTGCACCATTGCAATCTTTACTTTCATTTACTCGTGAAAAAATACTTCGTCGTCAAGGAAGACGACTTACAAATTTAGATGCGCACGACATTATATGTAAAATCGGTGAATGTGTAGTCTCTGGAGGTGTCCGAAGAAGCGCAATGATTTCTCTTTCAGATTTAGACGATGAAGCAATTCGTGATTCAAAAAAAGGCCAATTTTATACGACAGAAGCGCAAAGAATGCTTGCAAATAATTCTGCTGTTTATTTAGTTAAACCAACTACAACAGAATTTTTAGATGAATGGATGGCTCTTGCAAAATCAGGAAGCGGAGAGAGAGGTATTTTTAATCGTGGTGGTCTTTCAAATACTTTACCTAAAAGACGGTTGAATCAATGGAAAGATAAAAATTATCCCGCTTGGGGCACAAATCCTTGTGGAGAAATTATTCTTCAATCAAAACAATTTTGTAATTTAAGTGAAGTAGTGGCTCGCGCAGAAGATACAGAAGAAACTTTACTTAAAAAAATTCGGATAGCGACAATTCTGGGAACATATCAATCTTCCCTCACTTACTTGCCATATCTTTCAAAAAAATGGAAAAAAAATTGTGAACAAGAACGACTGCTCGGTGTGTCTATTACTGGTCAATGGGATTGCAAAATAGTTGGTGATGAAAAAGTATTAGAAAAAATGAGACTAACAGCTATTGAAATAAATAAAAAGTATGCGAAAAAATTTGGCATTACGGCTTCCACTTGTATTACTTGTGTAAAACCATCAGGAACAGTTTCACAAACTGTTGATTCTTCTTCTGGAATGCATCCACGATACGCGCCATATTATATTCGTCGTATTCGTATTTCAGGAACTGATTCATTATTTAAAATGTTAAAAGACCAAGGAGTTCCTTATTTTCCAGAAGTAGGACAAACAATGGAAGATGCCACAACATTTGTTTTAGAATTTCCAGTCAAAGCTCCAGATGGCGCAATTTGTAAAGAAGATGTAAATGCTATTGCTCAACTTGAACGATGGAAAATTGTTAAAAAATATTATACAGAACACAATCCTTCTGTGACAATCTCTGTCCGAGAAGATGAATGGCTTTCTGTCGCCCATTGGATATATGAAAATTGGGATTTAGTTGGAGGACTTTCTTTTCTTCCTTATTCAAATCATGTATATCAACTTGCTCCTTATGAAGCTATTACAAAAGAAAAATATGAAGAAATGCAAAAAAGATTAGGGGATTTGGATTTTTCTAAAATTGTAACCTATGAAATAGAAGATGAAACTGAAGTAAAAAGAGAGCTTGCTTGTGTCGGAGGTTTGTGTGAGGTTTAAAAAATTTTATTAACAAAAAATTTAAAACATAAAAACATGCTATACACAAGAAAAGGAGATGCTGGCACAACTAAAATATTTGGTTGCGACCAGCGAATATCTAAAAGTTCTGCGATAGCTGAAGCATTGGGTTCACTTGATGAAATTAATTCATTTCTTGGGCTAATAAAAATAAAATCCAAAGATATTTCTTTTGTTTTACCTTCAAATACTATTGAATTCGCCAAAATAATAGACCGCATTCAACAAGACCTTTTTATTATTCAAGCCGAAATTGCAGGTGCAGAAAAAACTATTACAAAAGAAAAAGTAGAATGGATGGAAAAAATAATTGATGATATAGAAAAAACACTACCACCCATTAAAACTTTTTTTGTTTCCGGTGGCACAGAATTATCTTGTCTTTGTGATATTGCCCGCACCATAGCAAGACGAGCTGAAAGACGTGTTATTGCGGTTATTGATGACCCTTCGATAAGCTCAGGGCAAGAAAAAAATATTATTAGTAAAGAAACTCTCGCTTATCTAAATCGCTTATCAAGTATTCTCTACGCTTTTGCTCGTATTATAAATTCATCAAGTGGCACGACAGAAGAAATACCTAAATATGATTAAAAATTAGAAAGAGTTACAAATTGTGAATTACGAAACTCGTTGAAAACACAACTTTTCGAAGGGGTTTGCCGAGTGGCGACGAGGCAATTTCAGGATTTTTTAAGCTTAAAAAAATCCGTACCGAAGAAAAGTTTGTGTTGAATAAGAGTTTCGTAATTCACAATACAAAGGGTAATTCTTTGTAATTTGCATAATTTTTTTGTTTAGAATATAATCATAATGTATTTAATAATTAAATAAATTTATGTTTGGGGAAGTGAGGTGTAAATCCTCCACAGTGCCGCTACGGTAATCCCGAGTTAAATCGAGGGAAAGTCCGAATACCAAATATAATTAAGTCCCGAGCAGGAAATTTGAATGTTTTCTAAAAACAATCATCAATACAACTCCTCGGAAGGAGTTTTTTTGTTCTATATGAGAAAAAAAAGAAAAATAAGAATAGGCATAGTGGTCACAATAACTTTATTGTTTTTTAGTATATTTATTTTAATTTTAAATATAAAACCCAAACAACAAATATCTCCTATAACAGATCCTATAAGCGACCCAATAAGCAAGGCCTATGGGGTAACACCTTTAACACAAAAAGAAAATAAAAAAATAAACACAAATTCCGAAGAAAATTTCAAAACAAAACAAATAGCATTTTTAGAAATAAATGACGATAAATATGAAAGTGAAATTGTTGAAAATACAAGTGTATATGAATTTATGGATAAATTGCGAAAACAAGGAAAAATAAATTTTATAGAAAAAAATTATATTGGTATAGGAAAATTTATTGAAGGAATTAATGGAATAAAAAGTAAAAAAAATAAATATTGGATTTATTATGTAAATGAACAAAAAGCAAATATTGGAGTGTCAGATTATAAAATTAATCCGGGAGATGTCGTATCTTGGAAATATGAGGAAAGTTATTAATAGTTAATTGAATTAATATGAAAAATATAAAAAAGGTTTTAAAAGCTTTGTTTGTTTTATCACTACTATTGGTAAGTATAAGAAATGTTACATATGCTAATGTGCCGGATCCTATATCCATAAACTTGAAGATTTATGCAGGTGATGTTGTTTTGTTTAATGGAGATAAAACTGTAACAGCTTGTGCTGAATCGCCAGCAGATGATGCTCCCATTACAGTGAATGGCAAATGTGCTATTGAACAATCTGAATTATTAAATACTTGGACATGGAATTACGCACCAAGTGGCTGGCTGGATGAACTTGGTGGATACACAACTACTCCTGATTATTCAAAATCTTGGAATTGGTTCAATAATTTAAATTATGGAAATGTTGCACTTAACCAACACATTCTTTCTTCGGATGAAGAACTTCTTTTAACTTATAATTCTTATCCATTACGAATTTTAGCTTCAAAAACTTCAGGAATTATAGGCGATACAATAACATTTACAGCAGAAGAAAAAAGTACTTTTGATGCAAATTATAATATGCTTTGGACCCCATCATTAGAAGCCACGGTTACACTAGGATTTCAGTCTTGTACAACTATTGCTGATGGAACTTGTTCTATCGTTTTAGACACAGCTGGTTTATTAAATGCTATTGGCAATAAAACTTTGTATGTACCATCAGCTAATTTAAGTATTGAAATTTCAACCCCTCCCCCACCACCAGTAGAAGTAATTACCAGTAGTGGTGGTGGAGGTGGAGGTGGGGGTGGACCTCCTCCAACACCTTCTATAATAAAAATAAAATTTGATTTAGAAAAAGCATATCAATTTATAATTTCTCAACAAAAAGAAAATGGATCTTTTGGAGAAGATCTATACACTGACTGGATTGCCATTTCACTTGCGTCTTTACAAAATGAAAATCAAAAAATAAAAGTTATTATAAATCTTGTAAAATATTTATCAGAAATAAAAACTAATGATTATCAACTAACTGATTATGAAAGACATACAATGGCTTTGATGGCTTTAGGACTTAATCCATACAATATAAATGGTGAAAATTATATAAAAAAAATAACTGATAGTTTTGACGGAACACAATACGGTAATATAGAAAAAGACAGTGATGATATTTTTGCGCTAATTGTTTTACAAAATGCTGGATATGAAAAAGAGGAAGATATAATAAAAAATACTATTACTTATATATTATCCAAACAAAAAGAAAATGGGTCTTGGAATGAAAGTGTTGATATGACTGGTGCAAGTATGCAAGCTCTATCTTTTTTTAATCAAGATGAACAAGTTAAAAACGCGTTGATAAAAGCAAAAGAATTTCTAAAACAAAATCAAAAAGAAGACGGTGGTTGGGACAATGTGTCTTCTACTAGTTGGGCAATGGGAGGCATTCTTGCATTATCTGAAAAACCTGAGGATTGGATTAAAAATGGGAATACTCCACTTGATTATATGGCGCTTAATCAAGATGTTGATGGCGGAATAAAAAACGAATATTCGCAAAGTAAACTCTGGGAAACTGCTTACGCCATAACTGCATTATCCGGCAAAACTTGGAATCAAATAATGCAAAAATTTGAGAAAATAGAAGAGGAAATAATTATAAAAGAAGAAAATAAAATAGAAAAAAAACTGCAAGAAATTTTAATTCTTTTAGAAGATAAAAAAATTGAAAAAGAAATTAAAATAATCAAAGTTGTTAATATAAAAAATAATGTAAAGAAAACACTAAAAAATATAGAGATTAAAGAAAAAGTTGAAAATCTTAAAAAAGAAAACACTGCCACAGTTATAAATGCTATTGAAGATTCCCCTATGCAAAAAACAACAAAAAAAGAAAAAAATTGGTTTCAAAAATTCTTAGAGAAAGTCTTTGGAGTTAATTAAACAAACTATTTGTATTCACAATTAATTTATTAAGTGATATAATTTATATGTGGAAGAAAATCAAATACAAAAATTAGAGTGGTCTGCATTAGAATATGAAGAAAAAGAACAAACCATAGATTGGTTTTGGGCTCTTGGTATTATAATAATTGCAAGCGCTGTAACTTCTATTATTTTTGAAAATTATTTTTTTGCAATACTCATTGTCTTGGGCGGAATATTGCTCGCAGTTTTTACTATCAAAAAACCAGAAATGGTTTCTTATGAATTAAACGATAAAGGATTAAAAATCAAAAATCGTCTTTTCCCTTATGAAAATATAAAATCTTTTTGGGTACAAATTGGCTCACAAAAAGAAAATGAAAACAATAATTCTCTTCTCTTTATAAAATCTGAAAGATTATTTATGCCAGTAATCACAATACCGATAGAGGATAAACTAGCTTATAATATTCGTGAAATAATGCTCTCATATAATATTTCAGAAGAAGAAATGAAAGAACATCCCGGCATAAAAATATTAGAAACTCTTGGTTTTTAAGCGATTTTAAATACTATAAATAAATAATTTAATTGAATTTTACATATATACGCTATAGTGTATATATGTATATTATACTTGACAAAACTTTCTAAAAATGCTTTAAATAAAGAGTTCTATGAGAAAAGGCTTTGGATTTTTTAATTTTTAAATCTAAGGCAATGAAGCACAAAAAAATTATTTTAATTTTTGTCCTCTTTGCGACTATTGTCGCATTAGGACAAGATCCAGCTGGGTCACTGGATAAACAAATGACCTCCGCCACTCCCCGGGCGGACACAAACGGGGTTCTTGTGAATTATTTCCCCTTCTCTATAAAGAAGGGTGGAATAATTTTTGTTTCTTTCTCTGAAGATCTTGCAAACAAGATATTCACTTGGTCTGCACAAGACCAAGCATCTGGAAAATACTTTGTTTTCCAGGGAAAAGAAACAGTTGGACCGGCTGTGGATCAGGTCGGTCACATCTTTCGCACGAAAGATGTTGGGTTGATCCTCCCCCTTCCCCGGGGATATACGGGGAAAGTTAATCTTTATTTTAATTTTGATGGTTTTGATACCATCAAAAAAGAAATTTTAATTGAATAATATAAAGGGTAGCTACCCTCTACCCGATTGTCCAATTTGATCCTTGTGATTGAATTGGGCATTTTTTATTATCTTTAAATATTGGACTTTTTGATAAAAACTGTTAATCTAAAATCTAGAGAATATATAATTGCTCTCGTAGTTTAACGGATAGAATACTGGCCTGCGAAGCTGGTGATCCAAGTTCAATTCTTGGCGAGAGCACCACAATGAAAAAAATACAAAAAACAAAAGAATATAAAGAAGATGTTCCCGTCTATCCAATGCGAATAAATAAATATTTAGCAAATAAACAAGTCGCAACTAGGCGAGGTGTGGATAAATTGATAGAGAAAAAGAAAGTTTTTATAAATGGTAAATTGGCAGTATTGGGTAGTAAAGTAAATAAAGACGATATAGTAGAAATAAAGAAAAATAAAAATGAAGAAAAAATATATATGTATTATGCCTACAATAAAACAAAAGGCGTAGCAACTGAAGACATAGTGTCAAAGGTTCCCTTTGACACAAAGACAAGTGGGCTTTTTCCTATTGGAAGGTTGGATAAAAATTCTCACGGGCTTTTAATACTTACAAATGATGGACGCATTACAGATGGACTTTTAAATCCAAAATATTCTCATGAAAAAGAATATATAGTAAAAACAAAAGAAAAATTGCGTTCAAATTTTAAAGAAAAAATGGAAAAAGGAGTAAACATTGAAGGATATATTACTAAATCTTGTAAGGTAGAAATAATAAATGATTTTATTTTTAAAGTTATATTAACTGAAGGAAAAAAACATCAGATCAGACGAATGTGTTCTGCTTTATTTCAAGAAGTTGAAGACTTAAAAAGAATTCGTATAATGAATATAAAACTTGGAGATTTAAAAACAAATTCTTCTCGAGAAATAAAAGGTGCTGAGCTTGAGGAATTTCTAAAACCCATATTGGTGGAAAAAAACTAAATAAAAACTTTTTTAAAAAAATTATTTTTCTAAATCAAGTATTTCATCAACTCTTATTTGTTTTACAAATGATGGTAAATGAGAAACTAATATCATAGCTCCCTTATAATCATTGAGTGCTTTTGCAATTATTGGTAAATGACGAAAATTTATATGATTTGTTGGTTCATCTAATATTAATAGTCCTGGTTTAATCAAAACTAAATGTGCAAAAGAAAGCAATCCTTTTTGTCCTTCTGAAAGACTTCCTATTTTGGTACGAATAAGTTTGCTATCAATTAAAAAAGAGGCTGCGACAGAACGGATATATTCTTCATTTAATTTCTCTCCACTTTCTAGTATTGCACTTGCTAGTGAATCGTAAACAGTATCGTCGAAATTAAGTGTTGAAAAATCCTGCCTATAATACCCTATCCTTGTGCCATCTTTTATTTTCTCACCTATTGCATTTCCTGACACAAGTCTTTCGAGTAAAGTAGTCTTACCTATTCCGTTTGGACCTTGCAAGAGTAAGTGTGTATTTTTCTTTAAAGATATTTGTGTTTTATGTTTTATAATCTTATTGCCTTTAGCTGTAGTAAAAGAAGAAATGTGTAAAATCTCTCCCAACAAATCATCTTGTGCTTCTATCGTAAAAGATTTTATTATTTTATCTTCTTTTCTAACATCAACTATTTCTTCCGTTAAATCTTCCGCCATTTCTCGCATACGTCTTGCTACAAGTCTTAACCTTCCCCCTTTATGTGCAAAAACATTTGCTTGATCTTTTTTTGCTTGAATAGTTTTTTTCAATTGGGCATTTTTCATATTTTCTCTTTCCATTCTAGCGGCAATATCTTTTACAACATCAAAATAATTTCCTGTATATTGTTCTATTTTTTTTGTGTAAACATCTAAATACAATACCCCTTCAGTAAAAGCATTCAAAAAATCAGCATCGTGAGAAATGACTAAAACCGTCTTTTTATAATTAATTAGAAATTCTGTTAAGTGTAATATGCCAGCTTTATCTAGATTATTTGTAGGCTCATCGAGTAAAAGCAGGTCTGATTTCAATATCAAAGCAGATGCCAATAAAAGTCTGGCTTGTTGACCTCCTGAAAAAGTTTTTATTAATCTGTCGTGAATTTTTTCATGCCCTTTGAGATTTACTATCTCTAATACATCATCAATTTTGGGATCTATATCATAAATCTTTTTTGAAGAAATACTTAAAAAACTTTTCTCAAAAAATTCTCGTACAGTTAAATTCATGTCATCTTTGGAAATTACTTGTTTTGCAAAAGCAATACTTGTCTTATTTACAATATTTACTATTCCAGACTCTGGAATATTTATTCCAGAAATAAGACTAAAAATAGTACTTTTTCCAGCCCCATTTTGACCCATTAAAGTGATCTTTGCTCCACGCCTTAAAGAAAAACTAACATTATCTAAAATAGGATTATTTGCTCCCCATTCAAAAGATACTTTATCAAATCTAACTATTGTCTCTTGTTTGTTTGAAGTCATAAAGAGATACTATCTTAATTGTATAAAAATAGAAAGGTTTTAATGTTTATAAAAAATCAATATCTCGACATAAAAACATAAAGCTGTTACAATTTAGAAAAAGTTTTGTCGAAGATATTATTATTAAATAATTTAATTAAAATTTAAATGGAAACAAATAAAGTTAATTATGTTTGGGGTTTATTGCGTTTAGCTATGGGATGGACATTTCTTTGGGCTTTTTTAGACAAATTAATTGGTCTTGGTTTTACTACTCTGCCGGAGAAAGCGTGGCTTGCAGGTGGGTCGCCTACTTTTGGATTTTTAAAATTTGCCACAAAAGGTCCTTTTGTAGAATTTTATCAGAGCCTAGCGGGAAATGGCTTAGTAGATTTTCTATTTATGGCAGGACTTCTTTTTGTAGGCATATCTTTGCTTTTGGGAATTTTTACAAAACTTGGAAGTTTTTCTGGTGCACTAATCCTTATATTAATGTATTCAGCTGGATTTATCCCACCAGAACATAATCCATTTTTAGATGAACATATTATTTATAGTATTATGATGCTTGGTCTTCTGTTCTCACGTTCGGGAAGATATCTGGGTTTCGGCAATTGGTGGTCAAATACAAAATTAGTAAGGAAATATTCTATTTTTGAATAAAAACTTTTAACATATGAATTTTATAAAAACAAATATTTTTTTGTACTTTTTTATTCTAGTTCTTGGAATTAGTGGTTTTTCATTTGCAATTATCTGGCCAGAAGAAAAAGGATTTTATGGTTTTATCGCACTTTTAGCATTAGGAGGATTTTGTGTTGCTCTTTATATTTACTATACTAAAAAAAATAAAAGAGAATTAGTCTGTCCTCTCGGCTCTGATTGTAATGCTGTAATAAATAGTAAATATGCTAAATTTTTAAATATCCCACTTGAATATTTAGGAATGCTTTATTATTGTATTATTTTAATTGCTTATATACTTTTAATTTTTACTAATAATTTATTTTCTAATTTTTCTTTACTGGCACTGGTAATGCTCTCTGGTTTTGCTTTTTTATTTTCTTTATATCTTTTATTTGCACAAGCTTTTCTCATAAGGCAGTGGTGCATTTGGTGTTTACTTTCTGCTATGTTTTCTACTATCATTTTTATCACATCACTTATAAGTTTAAACTTTGCTGTAGATTTCTTATCTCAAGCAACTATTCTTATTGAAATAATCCGTACACTGGGATTTGTCTTTGGATTAGGAGGGGCAACCTTGGCTTTATTTCTTTTTTCTAAATTCTTGCGCGACTTGATCATAGATGAGCGTGAATTAAAAACAATACAAGAAATTTCAGAAATTATTTGGTTTGGTTTAATATTTGTTCTTTTAAGTCAATTTATGTCTTTTGTTGCTTATGCTCCGGTACTTGCACAATCTAATGTCTTCATAATTCAAACCATATCTCTGTTTGTTGTCGGCATAAGTGGCGCTGTTCTAATGATAGTCTTTGCTCCATATCTTACTGTAATTCCTTTTAATGAAAACGAGGTAAATCATAAACATTCTCCTGTCGAATCATTGAGAAAACCATTATTTCTCACAGGAGCAATAACTTTTTCATCTTGGTATTTTGCTTTTATTGTAAAAAGTTTACCAGAATATAAATTTGTAGTTTTACTATTAATTTATATTTCAATTCTTACAATATCAGCAATATTGGCTTTACTTTGGGAAAGAAAAATTACTAGAAGTTTATAAATTACAAAACTCATCGTAGGCGCACTTTTTGAAGCGACTTTTCTGCGGGTGTCCGACACCCGTAAAAACCCGCAGAAATAAATGTGGAACGCGAGTAAAATTTTGTGAAATGCTGGGGATATTGAGGAAAGTATTTCGCAAAATCCACTTCGCGTACTTCTTGATTTTTTAGCGGGATTTTGGCGGGCGAGCATAAAAAAGAAAATACAGAGTATTGAAATCTCGGCAAAGCTGAGATACGAAAGTTAGTTTGTGCTTGACTCACCCTCCCGTTCGCGCACAATTTTTGCTCCCTTATAAAAAAGAAGGACTTCGCTTTGCGAAATCCTTGTCTAAGCTAAATTGACTCTTAGTTTTTTAAGAATTCAAAAATTTAATTATCCCAAAAAATAAAAGGGAAATAAAAAACAAATAATCAATCCATCTCTTCATAGTTTTATTGATTATTTTTTTTTGAATTACTGGTCGGACCAACAACATAAATCAGATTGTAAAAGGTTCTACCGTTGATCTTTCTGTTGTTGAATTAATACATCCATGGACTATGGGAATAGTTTGCTTGTTACTAATTGAGCGACAATCATTAGCCGATAAAAAAGTTATACTACCTAAACAAGAAAATCTTCTAAGATACTTAAAGAGAATGCATTTAGGAGAGATATTGGGTGAACTTGGATATACAGAAGCTTTCGAAATCCTTAAACAAATAACTGTTCCTGAATCAGAAAATTTAAATGTGCAAGAAATTGTGCATTGCAGATATAATGATGAGTTTAGTTCTAGGCTTGGACGATTCGAACGAATGTTTAAAAATTTTGGTCTTAATGAAGAAGATACAAAACGTGCATTGGTTATTGTTGGAGAACTTGGAAACAATGTATTTGATCATAACCTTGGAAACTGGCCAACTAATTTTAGTGGTGCAATTATTACTGCTCATAATTATCCAGAAACGAAACGCATTGAATTTGTAGTTGGCGATGCTGGTGTTGGATTTCTTGGGTCTCTACAAAATGCTTTCCCAAATCTTTCTGACGATGTTGAAGCAATAAAAAAAGGATTAGAAGGATATACCGGTAGAGTGGGAGAAAATAGAGGTAATGGACTGAAAACAATTCAAGACTGGACGATAAATAATTTTCATGGTATGTTGACAATCCATTCTGGTGGCGGACTTGTACAGGTAGATGAAAATGGCATTGAGTCTAAAAACACCTGTCGCATACTAGGAACGCTTGCCCAGTTTGTGATATACTATAGATAAGTAAAATATTATGATTCTTGAACTCAAAAAATTTGGAAAAATATTAAATAGTCGTTCTTCTGGACGTGAGGCTGTTTTGCGTGCGCGTCAGATAATAAATGGAAATAAAGATGCCCAGGAAGAATTAATTTTAGATTTTAAAGAAGTTGATATAGTAACTCCTTCTTTTGCAGATGAGTTTATTACTGGACTTACAAAAGAATATCCAAGAAAGAACCTAAAAATTCAAGGCACAGAGGGTAACACAGTTACCAAAGACGTTTTGAAACTTATTAACATAAACAAAATTCTAAAATCAAGAACTACTTAGAGTTGGGTTTTTTCTAGTAACTCCACACAAATCCCGCTAAAAAATCAGGAAGCACGCGAAGCGAATTTTTGATAAAGTAAGTTCGAGCGTAGTTGTAAAGACACGCCAGAATAACGCAAATAAACAATAAATTTAAAATTTTATTGATTTTGTAAATTACGAAACTCTTTCTTGGTATCAGTTTTTGAAAGACACCCATAATTTTCTGCTGAAAATTTGCTATTCTCGCCCTATTATCTGTTCGCAATAGCTCACAACGATAATTTCTTTCAGAAACGGATAAAAATAAAAGCAGTTTTATTTTTATCCGGCCAGCCTACGAAATGTCTTTCAAAAACTATACCTGCGACGAGTTTCGTAATTCAGAGTAATTCTCAAAACTTAATAAAATCATAATATCAGCAATGTTTATACCAGTAGGGCCAGTAAATACCATGCCTTCAGTTTTTTCAAAAAAATTAT
>JBBUAC010000015.1:0-2556 GCA_038061035.1 Patescibacteria group bacterium | reverse complement strand
AACTAAAAATATATTGAGTAAAAGCCAAAAAACAATAAATGGCAACCAAGATAGTGGCAATGGATCTAATTGGAAAATATCTCTCATAGCAGGAATAGTCATAGTGATGATTAAAATAATTACAGCAATTAAAATACTAACGTTTAATTTTTTATTTGAAAAAATAGAATATGAAAAAAGCGGTAAATGCAAACTTCTAAAAGAAAAAGAAATTACTAAAATATATGACGAGAAACAAACAAAGAAAATAGAACGGGCAGTTTCTATTGGGAGATTAATTTTAAGAAGAAAATAATATAAAAAAAATAAAAGAGTTGAACTTAAAATTCCGATTATAAAAGTTAAAATTTTTACTTCTTTTGTAAAAATAAGTTTTAAATTTTGACCTAAATATTTTTCTTTATCCATATCTTTCTCATAAGCAAAAGCCAAAGCTGGCAGACTTCCTGTAAAAAGATTTACCCAAATAATCTGAAGTGCAGTCAAAGGAAGAGCAAGGCCCATCAATAAACTTCCTCCAATAACAAAAACTTCATCTAATGAATTAGACATAAGATAAACAAAAGTTTTACGCACATTACCTAAAATTTTTCGTCCTTCATCTATTGCCATACTAATTGTCTCAAAATTGTCATCAAGCAATACCAAGTCAGCCGCACTTTTTGCCACATCACTACTAGAACCAAGTGATATTCCTATATCCATTGCTTTGAGCGCTGGCGCATCGTTTACTCCATCTCCAGTCATTGCAACTATTTCTCCAAGTTTTTGATAAAGTCCACCAATACGAAGTTTATCTTCTGGCGTAACTCTAGCAAAGATTTTTATTTTTGAAATAATTTTTATAAGTTCATCATCAGACATACTTTTAATATCACTTCCTGTTAATACTTGTTCTTCTTTTACTTCCCAATCCAAACTTTTTGCCACAGAAATAGCCGTCCCTGCCAAATCTCCCGTAACAAGAACCATTTTAATTCCATGCATCTCAATATTTTTTATCGCTTTAGGAACTTCTATTCTTACTGGGTCATAAAAAACAAGAGCTCCTAAAAATGTTAAAT
Organism: Patescibacteria group bacterium; assembly: GCA_038061035.1. GTDB lineage: Bacteria > Patescibacteriota > Minisyncoccia > Phycocordibacterales > UBA9973 > UBA9973. Next base: position 1,492 of record JBBUAC010000015.1, on the reverse strand, counting down.
CATTTACATCATCTATTTTAAAATGTTTTTTATTGTGTTTTTTTGGAAAACTAGCAAGACCTATCAATCTTTTTCCTTCTCTACTTATTGTATTTATCCATTCTTCAAATATTACATATTCTTCTTTTGAGATATTAGATTTTTTCAATAAAATTTCTGGCGCTCCCATTACTATATAATGAGAATTATTTTCTGATACAGAAAATTTATTAGTAGAATTAAATGGCAAAATTAAAGAAGTAGTTGTAGTTATAATGCTATCAAGAGAAATATTATGCAAACGACATGCTTTAGCAATATTTACTTCAAATGGTCGTCCTTTAAAAATCCACTCTGTTTCTGGAATATTTAAATTCTCTACAGAAACATCAATGTTCAATAAAGAATATTCTAATAATTTTTTCTGGTCTTGAGAAAAAACTTTTTCATCTTTTATATCATTTTTAAAATCAAGAAGAATATTTTCTTTAGTATAGATACCAATAAGTTGCATATCTGCTAATGTCAAAGTGCCTGTTTTGTCTGTCATAATAAGAGTTGTAGAGCCAAGAGTTTCCGCAGCAGAAAGTTTTCTAATAATTCCCTTTTTTTCTGCTATTCGTGTAGAGCCAATAGCTAAAATTACAGTAAGAGCTATCGGTAATGCCTCAGGTACTGCCCCCACTGCAACTGCCGAAGAAAGCACCAACATTGCAAGAATACCTTCACCTCGCATAATACCTAATATAAAAATCCCAAATACAATTAAAATAACAATTAAAAAAATAAACCAAGCTAAACGAGTAACTCCTTTTTGCAGAGGCGTCGGTGCTCTTTTTATTCCAGAAACAATTCCTGCAATTTTACCAATTTCTGTATTATTTCCCGTAGCATAAACTATAGCAGTCGCATATCCTTCCACAACCAAACTTCCAGCATGAACAATATTATTTCGTTCCACTATTTCAGCATTTAAATGTATTGCTTCAATTTTTTTCTCAACTGGCAAAGATTCTCCAGTCAAAATGGCTTCATCAACACGCAAATTATTTATAGTAATTATTCGTGCATCTGCTGGCACACGAGAGCCATAAGACAATTTAATAATATCTCCGGGAACAATAAAATATGAATCTATTTCTTGTTCTCTTCCTCCTCGAATTACTTTCGCTCTATCTTTAATATATGTCTTTAATTTATCAAGTGTATTTTCAGCATGATATTCATGATAAAAACCAAGTAAAACATTAAGTAATACTGCAAAAATTATCACAAAAGTATCTATCCATTCTTTCAAAATTCCTGTAACCAATGCCGCACCAATCAAAAGAAAAATAAGTGGACTAATAAACTGTTTTAAAAAAATAGAAACAGCATTTTTCTTTTCTTTACTATGAAAAGAATTATTACCGTATTTAGAAAGACGACTTTCTATTTCTTTATCTGAAAGACCATCTTGTTTTGTCTCTAAAGAAAACAATAAATCCTCCACAGAAATCGCCCAGGGTTGTTT
>JBBUAC010000014.1:0-11775 GCA_038061035.1 Patescibacteria group bacterium | reverse complement strand
TATATGTATTTAAACAAAGCGATTATAATAGGAAATCTTACTCGTGACCCAGAGCTTCGCTCATTGCCTTCTGGAATAAAAGTATGCTCTTTTTCATTGGCTACAAATCGTGTTTGGAAGGATAAAAATGGCACAAGACAGGAATCAGCTGATTATCACAATATAGTAGTTTTTGGACGGCAAGCAGAGACAGTGTCACAATATATGAAAAAAGGGTCTTCTATGTTAGTCGAAGGTAGAATGCAAACAAGAAGTTGGGATGATAAAACTTCTGGAGAAAAAAAATACCGTACAGAAATAGTTGCAGATAGAACTCAATTTGGACCAAAGGGAAGTGGTAGCGGGGGGTCATCAAATAGTGCCATAGACAACACAAAATCGAATAAAGAAAATCAAGAAGAATTGGATTCAATAGAATATCCAGAAGAAGACATTAATCCAGAAGATATACCGTTTTAATTAATAGTTAACTAGGCATTAGGCCCTAGGCACTAGCAGAAAAATGCTAAAGCCTAAAGCCTAAAGCCTAAAGCCTAAAGCCTACCCATGAAACAAGATTATTTTTCAGCAAATAATATAAAATACATAGATTACAAAGATATTGAAATCTTAAAGAGATTTTTGAATCCAAATGGTAAAATTATGAGCCATAAACGGACTGGAGTCACTTCAAAGAACCAGCGTCAGCTTTCAGATGCTATAAAATATGCACGTTTTATGGGTTTACTTCCTTTTGTAGCTAAATAAAACACGAAGTTCCTCGATTTTCGGTAGAGTTTAAATGTATCTGTAGCCCTTGGAGTAGTTTTGTTTTCTAGTATAATATAAAAATTATGCTTTTATGGATTAAAAAAATCAGCATCATATCTTTTTTATTAATTTCCTTTTTTTCCAGCTCACTTTTTATATCAGCTTTTTTTGCAAACTTTGTGGTGAGTGTGCAAAATATTGACACCACACTCGGACAACTTGAAAGTATAGACACTGAATTTTATGTTTCTTTTGCTCCATCTTCTGGTGAAAACAATGAATCATACCGTATCACTGCATTTTCTCATTGTAATCAAAATGAATATGATGACTTTGGAAATTGTATAGATTCTGTCCCAAATCTATGTCCATATATTTCTCTCCAACCAAAAAACGAAGAAATTACAGAACTTGGTTTTACTCAAAATTCATCTGTTTCTGAAGCTTTTGGTCAATTAAATAATCCTGCTGATCAAATTGATAATTGGAATCTCTCAATTAAATCTCCGTGTTTTGAAGAAGAATGTCCATCTAATTATGATGAGTCACAAAATGGTACTCCTTTACTACAATCACAGAAAGGTCAGACATTTAAATGCGACCTCTCTGTAGAAACAACTGACATTCCCGATCTTGTTAAGAATTATTTAGAAAAAAATATTATTTATGCAGATGATTTTATAAACTCTATTGAGGTGTCGGCTGTGTTTACGGGAGAAACAACTGTTTGCACTACTAATTGTTTTTCTAATATTTTATTTTTGCCCGGAATGATGGGATCTCGTCTCTATGAAGATGAGGAAGAATTATGGGTTTCAACTTCAGATACAAAACATAAAAAATTAATTTTAGGACAAGATGGTAAAAGTTTAAATAATATTTATCTTTTAGATGATACTCAAAATTTAACTGATGATGGAGATGAATTAGGTATAGTGGATGATGTTTTTAGTCTGAATATTTATCAATCTTTTATAAATGACCTTAGAGATTGGAAAGAAGAAAAAATTATCAATGATTATCATTTTATCCCTTATGATTGGCGACTTTCATTGGAGGACATTATTTTAAATGGAAAAGTTCAAGAAGAAAATATTTCATACACAAATGCACAAGAATTTGAAGAATCTTTTATTTTAAAAAAATTAGAAGAATTACAAAAAAGTTCTAAAAATGGAAAAGTGACGATTATCACACATTCAAATGGCGGATTAATTGCCAAAGCATTAGTTCAAAAATTAAAAGATACAAATAATCCTCTTTATGAAAAAATAGATAAAATTATTTTTATTGGGGTTCCTCAAGTGGGGACACCAGAAGCATTTATAAGTTTACTTCATGGCGTGAATGTGGGTAAAGGATTTATAATGAGTGCCAATAGGGCTCGTAATATAGCTTTAAATATGCCGACAATTTATAATTTATTGCCATCACAGAATTATTTTACCAATCCTCAAATTCCATTTGTTTTAGATAAATTAATAACATTTCAAGATAAAGAAATTTTTGCTCAAAAAATAGCAGAATATGGTCTTGCTATAGAAAACTATTTTGAACTGAAAAATTATATTTTAGGTGGAGATAAAAGAGAAATGCCTTCATTTGAAGATACAAAAAATCCAAATATAGGGAATTCTTTTTTATATGAGCAAGCAGAAAATACGCACACTATGTTGAATAATTGGCAACCATATAATGAAACAAAAATTATTCAAGTGGCTGGCTGGGGAGAGGAGACTATTTCTGGCTTAGAATATAAAGAATATATTACAAGAAAATGCAGTAATGGTATTTGTGGACCAAAATCAGAGATTTCTTATAAAATTCGTAAAGTTGTTGATGGAGATGGAACCGTTGTTGTGCCAAGCGCGTTGTGGATGCAGGAATCTGAAAATGTTGAAAGATGGTGGGTGGATTTAGATAAATATAATAAAGCACATAAATTATCTCAAAAAGACCATAAAGACATATTAGAAATTTCAAATCTTCGCAATTTTATAAAATCTAAAATAAAAGATGAAACTTCATTTATTGATAAAGATAATATTATTTTAAATAATTCTTCAAATCTTAAATCAGATGAGTCTCGTTTTCATTTTCAACTTCACTCGCCACTTGCTTTAGGAATTATAGACAATGAAGGCAGATACACAGGACTTGACCCAATTACAAAAGAAATTAAAGAAGAAATTCCCGATGTAATTTATCAACAAGTAGGCGAAGTGCAATTTTTGTCTGTGCCATATGGTTTGGAATATATATTACAACTTCAAGGTTATGAAGAAGGCAGTTTTTCTTTAGACATAGATAAACAAGAGAATAATGAAATAATAGAATCAGCTTCATTTCAAGGTATTCCAACAGATTCTAATACCATAGCGACCTTAACAATAACCGAAAATTTTAAAGTTGGAGATTCTGTATTAAATATTGATAATAATGGAGATAAAACAACGGATATTACTCTTACTGCTACATTAAATGGAACAACGGTATATGAAGAGCCAAAAGAAGAAATAATAATTTCTTCTAATTCTCAAGAAAATTCACCTGCATCCGGAGCAGTAAATATATTTATGATTGCGCAGAATAATAAAACACAAGATAGAATATATGAAGAAAGGATAGAAAATATAGAGCCACAAAAAAATGATATAGAAAAAAAAGAGGAAGTTCCTAAAATAAAAGTAATAAATAATAAAATTGAAAATATTAATTTAGCATTAAAGACAGAAATTAAAAAGGATATAAATATAGATTTAAAAACAATAGAAAAAACTGAATTAGAATTAAAAAATGAAATTCTTCCACTTCAAGCTTCAGTGATAGAATCTAACACAAATAATTCAGCGAAATTGCCAATAATTATTGTTTCTTTGTTTTTAGTCGGTATTATTATTTTTAAATTTATTAAGGTATAATATATTTATATGAATAAAATTATTAAGTGGTTTACAATTAAAAGAATGTTTGTAATAGGAATAATTAGTACTATTAGTTTAGGAGTTCTATCTTTTAATAATATCTTTTATATTTTATATGACATATATAGTTCCACTATAATTGATGTAGTTAATTATTTATACTTATTTTTCATGTTTTGTATATTATTTTTGTTTTTTTCTATTATTTTTTTCTTTTTAAAACAAGAAACAATATTTTATTTTTGGAAAAAAACTTTATTTTTTTATTTTTTTATTTATCTATTTTTTATTATATTAGTTCCTTGGGATTGGGGTGATGTATATTTACCTATATATAAAGGCACAGTAGCTTTATTTCTTTCAGTTCTATATTCCATAATTTCCATTATTTTAATCATTTATAAATCTCTAAAAAAAGAAAACTAAAGTTTGTGAGTTTGCAGGTGTCCAACACTCACAGAGATGATATAGTTTAAACTCTTTCTACATAATTTCCTGTTTCTGTATTTACAATTATAGTATTTCCTTTATTTATAAACATTGGAGTATTTATTGTCGTACCATTTTCTAAAGTAATTATTTTATTACCACCTTTTGAAGTGTCCCCCCTAACTGCAGGTGGAGCATCTTTTACTAAGAAATTTATTTTTATTGGTAGAGTGATTTTTATTATTCTTCCTTGCCCTGAGGTATTCGAAGGATCATCATCATTTGTAGTCCAGACAAGCCCTGTGACATTTCCATTTTCTTTGAAAAATTTACCAGAATCGCCAATAAGAGAAGCATCAAGTTTGAATCTGTTTTTTTGGTCGTCTGGATAGCAAAAATAATATTCACCTTTATTGTGATACAAAAATTTTACTTCTCTTTTTTCAACATCGGCTTCGTCGGCCTTGTCCTGGGCGTGAAATGTAGCTGCGAAAACCTTGCCAGAAATCAAACTTTTGAGCTTAACTTGATTTTGAGGTTTTCTTTGTTGAGTTCTTGCGACATGACTCTCTATAACCTCACAAGGCTCATTACTATGAATTATTATTTTTTTCTCTCTTATTTCACTATAATCTAATTGAGACATATAAAACATACTAACAGAAAATTTGTTTTTAGCAAATATTCTAAAACTTGTCGACGTGGCAGGTTGACAAGTCTCGTCAACAAGTCTTATAGTCTCATCTAAAAAACTTGTCAACCTGGCAGGTTGACAAGTTTTAAGTATTTTGAGAGAATATAAAATATATGATTGGTGATATTTATCACATTTGCAATAGAGGTATTAGAAAGGAAAAAATTTTTGATAATGAATCAGATTATTTTAGATTTGTTTTAAATTTATATCGTTTAAATAATAAAGGGGAAAGTTTACGTATAAATTCACACAGAAAATCACTAGATTCTTTCCCAGAACAAAATAAGATAGTGGAGGTTTTAAAATGGACATTATTACCAAACCATTATCATCTTTTATTGTATGAAAAAGTTGAGGGTGGAGTTTTAGAGTTTGTAAAAAGACTTGGGAATTCTTTTACAAAATATATAAATATAAAAAGAGAGGCAAGTGGTTATTTATTTCAAAATTCTGCAAAAATAATTCAAATTACAAAAAATGAGCAGTTTCTCTATATACCTTTTTATATAGATTTAAATATTTTGGATATAATTTATAAAAAAAATGAAAATAGGAAGATAGACAAACAGAAAGCGTTGGATTTTTTTAATACTTACAGATGGTCTAGCTTTCGTGATTACTACGGTAATAAAAACTCTGAATTTTCAAAAGTAATTAACAAGGCTTTATTTTATGAGATTTTTGACTATACAAAGGATTCTTATCATGAAGAGCTTTGTACATTTCTGAAAGAGGAAAAATACAAAGACCTAAAAAACTTGTCGACGTGGCAGGTTGACAAGTTTTAGTTTTTCGCAAACTAAAATAATTTTTTAATTATTTTTTTTGTTCGCTTCTGTGATTTTTTTGATGATTTGACGTTTTTGATCTAATGCAGCTAATTCATCTAAGGTTACTAATTTAGGGTTAATAGAGTCCTTTAAAGCTTTTTCTGTTTTTTCTACTACAGTTTTTCCTTCTTCTGCTTTCTTTTTTAAAGGGTTTATTTTTTCTGGATTATTCATTTTCTATTTTAGGGCTTGGGACTTGAATTTCTTCAAATCTTGCCCGTATTTCTTTTTCTAATTCTTTTAATATTTTTGGATTTTCTTTAAGCCAAGTGCGTGTCGCATCATAACCGCGACCCATTGGAATTTTTTCTTTCGCAACGCTCTCGCCTTTGGCGGAGGCGGGTTCGTTTTTAACATATATATATGAATGACCTGATTTTTCAATAATTTTTAATTTTTCTCCTAGTGCCATCATTTCTCCCTCTCTTGATATTCCTTCACCATAGATAATATCAAATTCAGTTTGTTTAAAAGGGGATGCTACTTTATTTTTTACCACTTTTACTCTTGTGCGACTTCCTACCACTTCTTCTCCTTTTTTAATTTGAGCAATACGACGAATATCAAGTCGGATAGAAGTATAAAATTTCAGTGCCTTACCACCTGGCGTAGTTTCTGGATTTCCAAACATCACACCTATTTGCATACGAATCTGATTTATAAATATGACAAGTGTTTTAGATCGAGCCACTATTGCTGTCAATTTACGAAGAGCCTGACTCATAAGACGGGCTTGTTTGCCGACATGTTGCTGACCCATATCTCCTTCAATTTCATCTCTTGGAGTGAGGGCAGCAACAGAGTCTATGACTACGACATCTATTTTTCCAGAACGTACCAAGGACTCTGTTATTTCAAGACCTTGTTCTCCTGTGTCTGGTTGAGAAATTAATAAATCATTTATTTTAACTCCAAGATTTTTTGCATATACTGGATCCATAGCATGTTCGGCATCAATATAGGCGCAAATACCACCTTTTTTTTGTGCTTCAGCTACTATATGCAAAGCGAGAGTAGTCTTGCCTGATGATTCAGGTCCAAATATTTCAATAATTCTTCCTCTTGGCACACCTCCTACGCCAAGAGCCATATCAAGGCCGAGTGACCCAGTAGGTATGACATCAATATCTACCTTGGGACTATCTCCTAATTTCATTATTGCTCCTTCGCCGAATTTTGTTTGTATTGATTTTATTGTATCTTCAATATCTGCTCCAATACTTTTTTTTTCTTTTGCTACTTTTTTTGTAAATCCCATAAAATTAATTATTATTAAACTAATAAAATACTTTTCTTATTTCGCCTCATCAGCGAATTCGCCGATGAGGCGAAAATCTTTTTCATCACTATTACCAAATTTATCTTTAGCTTCTATGCTAATTATATTGTATCCCGAAAAAAGAGCAATGCTTTCGTTGAAATTACCTTTTTTGTCTATTGAAATTTCACGACCATTCAAGATTAAATTCACAGCATTTTTTGCATTACCATTTACATTTATGACACTAGCTGTCATTTTCTCACCATTTATTATGTTTATGTCTTTTATTTTAACTCCAAACACTAAATCATATGAACTAAAAAACGCATAACCTAAAATTAATAAAAAAAACAGAAAGAGGGAAGTTATTTTTAAGATATTTCTAGCATCAGTTTTAATCACTTTATTTTTTAATTATTATGAATTTAATATTTCAATTTATCATTCGTAATTGCTAATTGCTAATTGATTGTGTTTTCTCCATTTTCATTACGATTTATTTTTTCCAATACTTCTCTAGGTTTAGCTCCATCACCAGGGCCTATTACTCCTCGTTCTTCTAGTGTATCCATCAATCTCGCTGCTCTCGCATATCCTAATTTCAATTTTCTTTGCAAATACGAAGTACTTGCTTTGCCTGCTTCTATTACACAAAGACGCGCTTCTTCATATAGTTCATCATCTACTTCATCTGTGTCGTCCAAAGTACTTTCAAAAATACTTCTGTCAGCTCCTATGTTTCCACCAGTTAGAGATATCTCATCTCCTATTTCATCTCTGTAAGCATTTGATAAATATTTTACGATTTTCTTGACTTCATTTTCTGATATGAAAGCACTTTGTAGTCGTACAGGCTGAGCATTTCCTGAAGAATAAAGCATATCTCCTGCACCTAACAATTTTTCAGCTCCACCTGCATCTAATATGGTACGTGAATCTATTTGTGAAGAAACCTTGAGTGCTATTCGAGCTGGAATATTTGCTTTGATGAGTCCTGTTATTATATTTACTTCAGGTCTTTGTGTAGAAAGTATTAAATGTATTCCTACAGCACGTGACATTTGTGCGAGTCGTACTATAGCACTTTCGAGCTCTCTTGGATATGAACTCATTATATCTGCCAATTCATCTATGATGATGACTATAAATGGCATTCGCTCTACATCTGTTTCTGTCTCTACTCCATCTTCATCTGTATTTGTTTTTTTAGATTGTTTATTGAAAACATTATTATGATAAGACTCTATATCTCGTACAGATTCTGCTTCCAATATGTCATAACGGCGATCCATTTCTTTCGCTGCCCATTTTAGAGCAAGAATAGTTTTCTTTGCATCTGTGATGACAGGGGTGAGTAGGTGAGGGATGTTTTTATACAAAGTTAGTTCTACACGTTTTGGGTCTATCATTATAAATTTCATATCATCAGGTCCATTTCTATAAATAAGTGACGCTATCATAGAATGAATAGATACAGATTTTCCAGAGCCCGTTGTTCCTGCTACGAGGAGGTGTGGCATTTTTGATAAATTTCCAAATATTGCCTTGCCAGATATTCCGCGCCCGAGTGCTATCGTCAGATATTTATCAGAATGTTGGAATCTGTCATCTGCGAGTAGTGTAGCGAGGCCGACTAAAGATTTTGTTTTATTTGGAATTTCAATACCTACTAAAGATTTCCCTGGTATCGGTGCCTCTATCCGTATAGGGTGTGCAGCTAAGGCAAGTGCTAGATCATTTTGAAGGCCTACTATTCGTGAAAGTTTTACTCCCTCAGCTGGTTTCAATGCATAACGAGTTACTGTTGGTCCGATAGTTATCTCATCCATTTCTACTTCTATTCCAAAATTAAGAAGTGTACGTTTTATGACATTTGCATTTGCTTTTATATCTCCAGTATTTGGTTTACCCTTATCTTCTTCAAGCAATGACATTGGAGGGGGAACATAATTAGGCGTTAGGCCATAGGCTCTAGGCTTTAGCTTTTTGAATTCAATTTCTTCCTCCTCTTGTTCTTTATTATTAGCTTTTATTTTTTTTGTATTATTTATATCATTAGGATTTTGTGTAGGATCTATTTCTTCTTCTGTATCTTCTTCCTCTATAACTTCTTCTTCCACTTCTTCTTCTATTTTTTTATTTGTTAAACGATTCCAAATATTTTTAAAAAATGGCATAAACTCTGGTCTTGCATCAAACATCACTAATATTGAGATTATCAAAAACGCACCGAGGAATATCAAGCTTGCGTAAATATCAAAAAGAGAAACGAGCGGAGATGCCAATACTTTACCCAAGAGCCCTCCTGCTTTTCCTGTTGAGGCAATGTTTATCATTCCTAAACTAGACAAAAGAAATAAGATAGCACTCACACCACGGATCCATCCGAGGTTTGGAGATTCAGATTTTATAAAAGAAAATCCAAGTAATATAAAAAGTATAGGAAGAAGTGTATATCCTATACCCAAAAGATAATAAAATATTTTATATATAGACTCTCCTACGACACCAGCCCAACCAAATGCAGATAATAAAAAAAACAATGCAAAAGCAAAAAAGATTATTGCCCAGATAGTGTGTTTAGTTTCTGTTTTTAATTTACTTACAGGCTCTTTTTTAATATATTTAGATTTTTGTTTCATTTTTTTATTTTCATTTTTTGTCATATATAGATTATTATATATTTTAACATATTTTCTTAAATAATGTGAATAAACAAAATTCTTTAAAATACAAACTTTTCTTCGGTACGGATTTTTTGAAGCTTAAAAAATCCTGAAGTTTGCTCGCCGCCGCTCGCAAAACCCCTTCGAAAAGTTGTATTTTAAAGAATTTTGTTTTTAGAACCTCAAGAAAAAATGCTTGCATTTTTTCTTGTCCAATATATAATGGACAGATGCAAAATGGTGGAAATAACTTTAAAGACATTAAGGACAACTCTTTATCTCTAAAGGACAATGCTCTTTCTATTTCTTATCCTAAAATCAACAAACTCATTACAGCGCTTTATATGGTTACGGACATAATAGAAAAAGAAGAACCAATACGGTTGAGATTAAGGACATTAGGAGTAGAAATTCTATCAGACATCACCTTTTTATCACAACTTCATTTAAATAAAAAAGTACAAGAAATATTGTCTTTATTGGACATAGCTTCTGCTATACAAATGATTTCAGAAATGAATGCTAGTATATTAAAAAAAGAGTTTTTTCAATTAAGTGGATCTATAGAAGAGTATCAAAAGTCCAATCTTTTTGGTGGAAATTCTACATTGACAGATTTCTTCAGAGAGGAAGAAGATTCTATGGATTTGCTCAATGAAAATAAGAATTATTCTATCGGACATTCAACTAGAATTGGTGTCCAAAAGGGAAGTACTTTATTAAAAGCTTTGTCCGATAAGATGTTGACACGTCCGATAGGAGGATTTACCCGTCCGATAGAAAGGTCTAAATTATCAGAATCTATGCCTGTTTTAAATACTCAAAATCTAAAGAAAAACAGAGAAGTAGAGTTCGATTTACTTAAAAAACAAAGGCGATATGAGATAGTTAAAATTATCAAAAATCTCGGCATAGAAGGCGCAAGTATTACGGACATCAAGAATAAAATAAAAGAAATATCTTCACCAGATAGTAGTCTCATATCTTGTAGCGAGAAAACTTTACAAAGAGAATTAGTAGCAATGGTCACCGATGATGTCCTTAAGAAAGTCGGCACCAAGAGGTGGAGCAAATATTCAATTAAAAATTAACAATTAACAATTAACAATTACGAATATAAGCCCTTAATCTGTTTTTTAATTGTTTTTTAATTCGTAATTGATAATTCGTAATTCGTAATTGAATATCTTGCTTTTTGCCTTTTAAAATGATATTATTTTTATGTGAGTATTTTTGAATTTTTTTCTAGAAACTAGTTTACTAGAACCTAGAACTTAATTCCAGAGTTATCCACATATTATATATTGTCGTGTTTTGCGAGTATATATTATAATATTAGTGTGTTTGCAAAGATCGCAATCATTATGTTTTTTTTGCACTCACAATAATTTGTTTTTTACTCAGGATTTCGTCGAAAAAATTTTGAGAAAAAACAAATCCCAATATCGTTTTATCTCTTTGATTTAAAAGATTTAAAATAATATATGGGCAAAAGAAAGGTCATTGAAAACTGAATAAAAAAATCTTATAAAATTATTTTATAAGATCGTTTCAGTTTTAAATGTTAGTTAAAAATCTTTTCATTATTTTTTGTTCGCTGCATTATTATTTTTTATTATTAATTATTAGCGAATGAAAATAGTGATAGAAAAATACGCTTTTAGTTTTTCCGCCGACGAGGCGGAATGTCGAAACTAACCTTGATGTAAAAATCAAGGCTCTGACTTTAGTCAGAGATAATGGCGTATAAAAAAAAGAAAAATATTATGAGTAATTTATTAAAATCAAAATTTCTTCTTGGAATATTGGTAGTAGTAGCTTTTGCTTTTGTTTATGTAAATTCAGCACAAGCAGCTATTACTAAAACTTTAAGAATGGGTATGAGAGATACCCAAGTGGTGGAACTTCAGCAAGCACTTAATGCTGCTGGATTTACCGTCGCTACAACAGGTGCTGGCTCAGTTGGTATGGAAACCAGCTACTTTGGTTCAAGAACTAAAGCAGCAGTTATGGCTTTCCAAGCAGCTAATGCTCTTACAGCTGATGGAATCTTCGGACCTATCTCACGTGGTGCACTTACTACAGGTGGCACTACAGGTATGACATATCCAGAAGGATGCACAGCTACAACAGCTTATAGTGCAACAACTGGTCTTCCTTGCACAGGCACGCCAACAACCCCTACCACGACATACCCTGCAGGATGTACTTCAGCTGT
>JBBUAC010000013.1:0-19365 GCA_038061035.1 Patescibacteria group bacterium | reverse complement strand
TATATATGTGTGTGTGTCAAGTGGTTATTTTAGGTTTTTTGTATTAGTATATTTAGATGAGTTAATTCTTCAGCCTCATCGGCTGACTCGCTAAAAAAGCGAGATTAAAAGCACGGATTTAGGGTAACCCTATTTAATCGTAGAAATACGAAAAAATAGAACCTAAACCTTATATCCGCTTCAAAATTTTATTATTTGGCGGATTTTTAATTTTATGATTAAAGAAGAAACTGTACAATCTATCCACAATACTTCGGGTACTGTTGGCATAAGTGAAGAAAATTTAAAAGAAAACTTAGTATTAAAATCTATCGTGGACAGAAGTGCTAATAAACCAGATGTCGGTACTCTAATAGAAGGTGTCGTCATCTCTGTACTCAAATCCTCTGTCTTTGTGGATTTACCTCCATTTGGTACAGGTATTATTTACGGTCGTGAATTTATAAATGCAAAAGAAATCATAAAAAAAATCAGCATAGGGGATATTATAAAAGCAAAAATTGTTGAAGTAGAAAACGAAGATGGTTATGTAGAGCTTTCATTAAAAGAAGCCAAGCAAGCACTAGCATGGAGTGAAGCTGAGAAAGCGATAAAAGCAAAAACAATCGTAGAACTCGAAGTAAAAGATGCAAATAAAGGAGGATTGATTTTAGACTGGCAAGGAATACAAGGATTCTTGCCTGCTTCTCAACTCAAAGCAGAACACTATCCTCGTGTATTAGATTCAGATAAAGACAAGATATTAAAAGAATTAAAAAAACTTATTGGAGAAAAGATCGGTGTGATGATCATATCCACTCTCCCAAAAGAAGGTAAATTAATATTCTCTGAAAAAGACAATAATCCCGAAGAGAAAAAAGAAATCTTAAGTAAATACAACATTGGAGATGATTTAGAATGTATAGTGGCTGGATTAGTTGATTTTGGTGTATTTCTAAAATTAGAAGATGGATTAGAAGGATTAGTACACATTTCTGAACTGGATTGGGGACTAGTTGAAGACCCAAGAACTATGTTTAAAGTTGGTGATAAAGTACTAGCAAAAGTAATAGAAATCAAAGATGGTAAAATATCCCTTTCTATCAAAGCACTAAAAGAAAACCCTTGGAAAGAATTTGAAGGCAAGCTCAAAAAAGGTGACATCATAAAAGGAGTAGTTATCAAATACAATAAACATGGTGCATTGGTATCTATCAAAGAAGGCGTAGCTGGCTTGGTACACAATTCAACATTTGGAGGAGAATCTTCACTCCGCGCCAAATTGGAACTTGGGAAAAATTATAATTTCCAAATTACTCTTTTTGAACCAAAAGAACACAAAATGACATTGATTCATTTAGAATAAACTAAAATTATAAAACTTCGTAAAATAAATACTTTTGCACATATATTATTTGCTTCATTTTTTTTATGAAGTATAATTATGCGTATGATTGGAGGACATTAAAATTAAAATTTGTATTATTATAAAAACTTAAAAATGATTTTAGGGAAATTCAAAGTGTTTCTTATTTTTTTGTATGTCTAAAGAAAATATAAAAATATGCAGTGCTTGTGGTACAAGTAATGTAAACCATAATTTAATGTTTCTCTCTAGTCTTTTCGAAGAAACCATAGGTAAAATAGGTGAAATATTTATAAATCTAAAAAAAAGTCAGAGTATAGCTAATTTTACTGAGAAAAAATTGCACAAAATTCTATCTATTTTGGGTATAACAAAATACAATAATAATATAGAAAAAGCTTCGAGTTTGCGTTCAAAACTTATATGGGAAGAAGCAAAAAAAAGAGGTATAAAAATGGAACAAGTTGTAATTTTCGGAAGACATATAGAACAATATAGAGCAATAATTAATGGAAAAATGTTTTATTTTCAAAGTTTACCTATACCACCATGGCTTCCACAAGATGGTTATGCTTGGATTGATAATAAATTTAAACTTTTTAAAAAATTAAGTGAAGCTAAAATACCTATACCTAAAACAAAAAATATTTTTACTTTAAAATCTTTAAAAGAAAATTTTAAAATATTACAAAAACCAATAATATTAAAACCTAAAAATGGTTCAAGGGGAAGACATACTACTACAAATATAAACACTGAAAAGGAATTAGAAGATGCTTTTTATTTAACTCGCAAGATCACTCCTTTTATGGTGGCACAAGAACACCTCTCAGGTAGTGTATATAGGGCCACAGTAATCAACTATAAATTGGTAGGATTTTTTCGTGCTGATTTACCTTCTGTCGTGGGAGATGGATTAAAAACAATAAAAGATTTAATTACAGAAAAAAATAATCATAAAAATGAAAAAATTTCTCAAATTTTAATAAATGATGAATTGATAAATTTTATAAAAAGACAAGGATATAATTTAAAAAGTATTCCTGAAAAAAATCTCATTATAAATTTAATAGCAAAAACGGGTAGAAATTATGGTGGTTATACAAAAGAAATACTGGGAGATATACATCCTAAAATGCATATAATTTTTGAATATACTAGTAGATTAATATCAGCACCGGTATTGGGTTTTGATTTAATAATAGAAGATCCGACAATAGATCCCGACACGATGAAATGGGGAATAATAGAATGCAATTCCCTTCCATTTATTGATTTACATTATTTTGCATTAGAGGGAAATAAAATTAACCTTGCTCCAAGGGTGTGGGATCTATGGTCAATTCCTTTAGACCAATAATATTCATAACTTTAAAAACCTTATTAGAGTAATCTGGTACAATAGATGGTGGATTATAAGCTTTCAAAATTCCTTCTGTATTTTTATTTGCATAATGATATGCAGTATTTGGATTATTCCCACCTAAATTTCTAGCAATAGTCTCGATAGATTCTTCTATTGAAATAAAACCAATCTTACAAGACCCCCAACCAAAAGGATTATTTTTCATTTTTTTACATTGATTTTTTCCTCCAGTTGATTCAATAACAGAAATAGCAGGCAATAAACGCCAATCAAGATTATTTTTCTCTGCTTCAATTACCATCTTTTTACCTAAACCTAAAAGTGGCATATTGCGTACTCTAAAATACTCATCAATAGCTTCAGCTTTGGCATTTAAGATTTCAGCTTCCTCCTCTTTAACCTGGTTAAAGGCTAAAATGGCATTGGCTTCTATATTTTCTTTTTGTAATAAGACGATTTGTGGAGCAAATACAATATCAGAATTATTTATTGGAAAATTTCCAAAAGGTAATGATACTGTCGCAATAGGTAGAATGATAAACGACTCAACAAACCGTATTAAATTTTTATTTTTCATGGTTCGACTTCTCTCACCATGACCCTGAGTTTCTATCGAATGGGTCATAAAAAGCGGTTTTGCTCCGCCAACCGAAAACTACATTACTTATCTTTAACAAAAAACCCTTATATATAAACACTTAAATAAATAAGTGACTATAAAAAGAGTTACATTAATATATTATCATAAAGATAGATAAAAGTCAATAGTTATGCCATAATTTTACTATTTGTCAAACTATAAAAACCTTATAAAATAAGGGTTTTATAATATATTGGTATTGACAAAAAGACCAAAAATATGAATAGTATAGCCCGTGTGGATAAAAATAAAACAAAAAGAGTAATTTTAAGTCGGTACAGAATTTTTGAAGCTTAAAAATTCTTGAAGTTGGCTCGCTTTAGAAAGTCATATTATGATTTTCTAACTCGCCAAACCCCTTTTAAAATTATTCTTTTTGTTTTATTTAATACAATTCAAATATATTGTCAGCAACTTTGTAGGCCTCCCCTGCTCCCATCGTTACAAAAATATCATCTTTACCAAAAATTTGACTTTTCAAAAAAATTTCTGCTGATTTAAAATCGCTAAAAGCAATAGCTTTGTCGCCCTCTTTACATATTTCTTCAGCTAATTTACCGCTGGAGATAGTTGGATCTATTTTCTCTCGAGCAAAATATATTGGCAAAAGAATAATTTGATCTGCTTCACTAAAACATTTAATAAAATCATTAAATAAAGCTTTAGTCCTGTTGTATAAATGGGGTTGAAAAACAAGGGTTAATTTTTTTTCAGGATAAAGCTCTCTTAAAGCTTGAAGACTAGCTCTAACCTCTGTCGGATGATGCGCATAATCATCATAAATAATCGTTCCATTTTTTGTTTGTCCTTTTTTTTCTAATCTGCGCCAAGTACCTTCGAATTTCTTTAAAGATTTTCGTGAAATTTCTTCTGAAATATCCAATATGTTTGCAACAGCTAAAGCAGCGGCGGCGTCAAATCTATTATGCTCACCGGGAACAGAGAGCACAGGTAATTTTGATAAAAATTCTTTATAATTAACAAATTTAACAGGACCTTTATATTTATTTATTAAATCAAGAGTATTTTGATCATCACCATTATAAATCACATATTTATTTGTTTGATTTATAAGTTGACTAAAAGCTTTTTTTATATCATTTATATCTGTATAAGTTTCTAAATGATCAACTTCCATATTCATTATAACGGTTATATATGGATAAAAATTTAAAAAATGTCGATTAAATTCATCAGCTTCTATTACTAAAAATTCTTTTCCACCGTCTCTATAATTACTATTAAAACTTTTCACAAATGAACCAACTTCAATCGTAGGATTTAATCCACCATCAATAAGTATCTCTCCTGTCATAGCTGTTGTAGTCGTCTTGCCATGAGTACCAGATATTGCTATAATTTTTTCATAATTTTTTGAAAATATTCCAAGAACCTCATAATAACTTAAAACTAATTTTCCTGTATTGCGAGCATCTTGAATAATTTCTGGACCACGAAAAGGCCAAGCATCACTATAAACATATAAATCAGCTTCTGGTAATTCTTTATAATCTTTTTTTAAAATTATCTTAGCACCAAATTCTATGAGTGGATCTAATGTTTTTGGACTTTCTTCATCATTTACACCTCCAATCTCCATACCATATGATTTTGCCATTTTCGCTAAAGCAGAAATACCTATCCCTCCAATACCAATAAAAAAAACTTTTCTCGCACTGAGTATTGCCGAAGTGTTAATTTTTGATAAATTCAGATTTGACATAATGATTTACTAATTACTCCCACATATCCCCTTGCGTACTTGCAAGCAATATGATATACTACCAGCAGTATAGAAAAAGGGGCGTCGACCGTTAGGACGATGGCCCTTTTTCATTCTCTATAATATTATTAATTTTTAATATTTCCATAAAATTATTTTTTTACTATTATATTAATCCAGTTAGACCGACCAGAATTTACTACACTCTCATAAACAATCTCCATATCTAAATCTTTAAAATATTTTTTTAATTCATCTAATGAATAATAACTAAAAAATCTTTCATATTCATATCCATAGTCATCTTCTTTTTTTATTTCTTCCTCTACTCCATTTTCTTTTTTTTCTTTAACTGCGATATACAACAAACCACTATTTTTTAATCTCTTTTTCATTTTTTCTAAAATACCAAAAACATTCTTCTTGGGAATATGCAAAAGTACAGCCTGACAAAAAATACCATCATAAGTTTTATCCAGATTATCTAAATCATACACATCAAAAACTTTAAAATCTATATTTGGAAATTTTTTCTTAGCATCATATATCATTCCTTCTGAAAAATCAATTCCTTCTATACTAAATCCTTTTTGTTTTAAATATTCTGTTTTATATCCGCCAGCACATCCAATATCAATTACAAATGAATCCTTAGGTAAAAAAGAAGAAAAAATATCTGCCCCTTCTATCCACCAATCATCTCTAAGGTGATCACTATTCCAATCTTTTGCTATTTTATTATATGTTTTTTTTAATACTTGATTCTTCATAAAATTAAAGCACATTTTTAATTTTTGATAAATCTAGATTCATGAAGTTATTATACAAATTTTAACAACCATCTTTTTATTATAGATTTACATCTTTCTTGTTCAGAAATTTCATTAAAAGAATGCGGTGCCCCCTCTATAACTTCTAATGTTTTATTACCATCAGGAATTGCATTAAAAAGTATTTCTTGATGTTCTAATGGACAACTATCATCTTTAGAACCAACAATTATTAAAATAGGCATTGATAAATTTGAAACTTTAGGAATTAGGTCATGATTCAATCTTTCTTCCATTTGATAAAAATGTTCTTTCCTAACATTTCCTTCCTTCCCTATCCTTATACGAAAACCATCTTTATTCCATTTTTCTAATTCTTCTGGATTGTTCTTCTCATACTTTTCAAAAGAAAGTTTACCTGAAACTACTGGTGCAATGGGAACAATATAAGAAACTTCTTCAGGATATTCTTCTCCATATTTCAAAATTGTATATCCTCCTTTAGAATGACCTGTTAAAGCAAGTGGACTAATAAACCATTCTTGTTTTTGTACCCATTTAACTACATCTTCTAAATCTTCATAAAAAGATCCTAGTGTAGATTTTTCAAAATCTCCATCACTTTCACCTAATGAATTGGTTGTATCAAAATTAAATGTTTGAAATCCTGATTCTAAAAAAGAATTCTTTATTACTTGTACTGTTAATTTATTTCTATTACCACCCCAACCGTGCTGAACTATACAAGTACCTTTTATTATACCTTCTGATTTTTCAAGTACTCCAACTATTTTTAGACCTTTTCTATTTTTTATTTCAAATTTTTTCATAAATTTATTTTGCTTTATTAATTTTTGGTTTTATTTTAATAGTACTTTTTACCTTTTCGAAATGTAAAATTTTTCGATTATCTAATCTTACTTTCTCTAAAAACATCTTTTTTGGTCGGACCCAAACTATCCCATCTTCTAAATGCAAATAAATAACAACTGGTTCTAAAGTCTCACTATGAAAACCTTCAGCTAAAACTTTAACTTTTGTCCCTTTATAATGTTTATATACTGCTCCAATATCTAATTTTTGCATTTATCTATTATACTAAATTATTTATAATCTCTTCTAATCTTTCTTCATTAGTAAATAAAAAAGATTCAATACCTAAATTTTTCGCTACTTCAATATTTTTTTCTTGATATTTCGGGTAGGTAATTTTTTAATAATACTAATAAATAAATCATTTCTTTCGTATTCATTTTGAAACATACCAAAAGAAGCGAAAGCGGGAGAAAATAGAATAATATCTCCTACTGAAGCAAGACCTAAGGATTTTTCTACCGCTTCTTTTAGATTTTCTGTTTTTTTATTCGTAATTTGAAATTCGTAATTTTTAATTAATTTATCTGTCCCAGTTCCTGGTATCATTATCACAGCTTTGCAATATTTATTTACAATCTTCACTAGATTATCTAATGGTAATTTTTTATCTGAACCACCACAAATTAAGATAATTTTTTTCTCAAATTTTTTGTCTTTAGGAAATACAGAAAGTGCTTCAATTCCTGCCATAGTCGCTTCTGGTGTCGTGGCATTATTATCGTTATATATTTTTACACTTTTAATTGTTTTTATATATTGCAATCGTCCTTCCAATCCTTTGAAATTTTTTATAGCTTTTAGTATTTGAGAATTAGGTATTTTAAAATATTTTGCTACTTCTACAGCACAAGCTAAATTTTCCTGCTGAAATTTACCCGGAACAGAAAAATCATATTTATCTACATCTTTACTATTTACTACAATTAATTTGCTTTTTAAATTTCTAGGAATTAATTTCTTAACTCCTGGACGAATGATTAAAATATCTTCTTTTGTCTGATACTTAAAAATATTTGCTTTGTCTTCGAAGTATTTATCCATATTGTCTTTGTAGTAATTCATATGATCAGCCATAAAACTCGTAAATACAGAAATATGCGGAGAAATTTTAGCTTCTCCAAAACCTTGCAATTGCCAAGAATCAAGTTCACAAACTAAAATATCACCTTTTTTTACTTTTGAAAGTAATGGCAAAGTAGCTACTCCACGAACATTTCCACCCAAAAAAACCTTCGGTTTTTTTATCCTGAGCAAAGTCGAAGGATTGCCTAAAAACTTCTCATTTTGTTTTAGTATTTCATAAATCAAAGCAGTCGTCATAGATTTTCCTCTTGTTCCAGTCACTCCCACAATCATCACCTCTCCCGCAAGTTTTGCAAAAAGTGACACATCCATTTCTATTGGAATTTTATTCTTGCGAGCTTCAGCAATATAAATAGAATCAAGCGACACACCTGCAGATTTTATAATCATATCTCTATTTTTAAAATCTTCCAACCTATGTTCACCCAAGACAAATTTTATTTGTCTTGCCCTGAGCGAAGTCGAATGGGTAAATTTTTCTAAAGCTTTTATTGAAATCACAAGTTGCTCTTTTGTTTTCAAATCTGTAACTATCAAATCTGCCCCACATTCAGCTAAAAATTTTGTATATCCCAATCCTCGCCCTAAAAGCCCCAGCCCCATGATTGTAATCTTTTTATTTTTGAAAAATTCTTTATAATTTATCATGCTAATATTTGTAATTCATAATTGCTAATTCGTAATTAATCGATATTCTTCCATATCATTAAAATGAGTTTTTACTCCTTTTATTTCTTGATAATTTTCGTGCCCTTTTCCAGCACATAAAATAATATCTCCCATCTTAGCTAATTCCATAGATTCTCCTATTGATAAACGGCGATCTATAATTGTGATTACTTTTTTCTTTTCTTCTTCATTTAAATCTTTCTGCATTTCAAAAATAATTTTTTCAGGGTCTTCACTTCTTGGATTATCTGATGTAAAAATAGCAATATCTGACAATCTCGCGCCAATTTTTCCCATTTTTGGACGTTTAGATGAATCTCTATCTCCACCACAACCAAATACAGAAATAATGCGCCTCTTCGGCGCATCTGCCGATGAGGCAGATTCTTCCTTGATTTCTTGTGCAGTTGAAAGAACTTTTTCTAATGCATCTGGCGTATGAGCATAATCTACAATTACTAAAACACCATTTTTAGATAAAAAATGCTCAAAACGTCCCTTAGGTGGTTCTACATTTTCTATAATCTTACTTACTTTTTCTTTATCAAAACCAAGTAATTTGCAAACACTCCATACAGCAAGCAAATTATATGCGTTAAACTTTCCTAATAATTTAGAATTTATTTTTTCACCATTAAAATCAAGATCAAGTCCCGTAAAATCTAATTTTAAAATCTTACCATAGTTCCAGACGTTGGACGTCTGTGATTCCAGACGTTGGACGTCTGGAGAAAAACTATAAAAATATGTTTTTGCTTTTATATTATCTAATATCTTTTCACCATATTCATCATCAAAATTTGAAAGAGCAAAAGCATTTTGGGGAAGCATTTTAAAAAATTTCTTTTTTGCATTAAAATAATTTTCAAAATTTTTATGATAATCCAAATGGTCATGAGTTAAATTTGTAAAAATTCCACCAATAAAATTCACACCCCAAACACGATTCTGATCAAGTGCATGCGAAGAAACTTCCATAAAAACATATTCGCAACCAGCTTTTACCATTTGATTAAAAATTTTAGTTAAAGTGATAGAATCTGGCGTGGTGCCGGGTATTTGATTTTTATTTTTTATATTTATTTTCTCGCCATTTATTAAATTTTCTACAGTGCCGATAAGTCCAGCTTTATATCCTAAAGCAATAGTAATTTTATATAACAATGTCGCTGTAGTTGTTTTGCCATTTGTACCAGTCACACCGACAATTTTTAACTTTTTTGACGGATTTCTATATTGAATTCGCACTACAAAAAATTTTACTGCCCACCAGATAGTTTTTAATTTTTTAATAAAATTTTTCATTTTATTTACCAATATAACTCAAAATAAGTTTTTAGGGTTTTCTTAACTTTTTTAACATTCAGATCATCTAAAGTCCCAATTTTACCTAAAACGACAGCTTGATCCAAGGTGGCAATTTTTGTGGTTTTTATAATTGATTTTAATTTAAGACCCGTCTTTTGAAAATCTTTGTCTTTTAAATCAATTACAATATCAAACTTTTGAATCTTTTTTGGGACAGTAGAAGAAACGAAACAAACAGTAATATCGTCGCCTCTATTTTGTACCCCCAGTATTAAAGCTGGACGAACTTTATTGCCTGAAAGATCGGTAAATGGAAAAGGAGTAAGAACTATATCGCCAATCTTATGCATATTTATGTTTTATATCTTTGATCGAATAAATTTCGGGTTCACTAGAAAGAAAATCAAAACTTTTGGAATATGCATTGATATTTGTTATCTCTGTTAATTTACCATTCCAAAGATTTGGGAAAGGAATCAGAACTGCCTCTGGTACATTTCTACGCCCAAACACTATAGACTTTCCTGCAGAAACAATATCCATAAAATCGCTTATATTCTCACGCAATTCGGTGGTTGAAAGGGTTTTTATATTATTCATATTCATATTGTACAAAATGTACAAATTAAAATCAAGGACACTAAAGATTTTAACAGGTTATTTTCCATAATAACTTACCAAGAGAATGTCACAAAATCACTCATAACATATGATTACATAGTCATGTGATTTTATAGCACATCATATTATACTTCTTTCAAATGAATTGGCAGGGTAATAAGTTTCTAAAAACAATAAAAAGTGATCTAGATATTCTTTAATTTCTTTTTTAGATAAATTTGGTCCCTCTATGGAAGCCAAGAACATATCAGGAAAATTTTTTACAAATTCTGGGTAAACTTTTTTGAATTCAAAAAATCCCATTTGCCCGCAAATTTCTAAAAACACTCCTGCTACACCAACCACTTCATTCGGCTTTTTATGTTTTTGATTTTTAACATATTTATCATATTTAGGAATCACTTCTTTCTGTGTCCAATCCAAATATGGATCAAGTTCCTTCATTGCCCGATCAAAATGGTCTTTCCATAGTTGTTCTTCTTCTGTCAGCGGAATCTTTCCGTTCATTTTATCCTCAGCTTCTTTTTCTTCTTTTAACTCATTCTCAAGATATTTATCCTGCGGAGAAATCCCGCCCATTATTTTTTGCGGAAAACAATTCCATACATCATTAAAAACCGAAACAGCTTCATTCATATCTTCTTCAGATATGTTTTTGGACAACAAATTAAAAATCTTTCCGAAATACGCTTTACTAATTTCCTCAGTGGGTAAATCAAAGTTGTAAGTAAAGTCTTTTAACCAAGATAAAGAAATTTGATCTCCAATGCCCAATTTTTTAATAATTTTCTCCACCCGTTTTTCAACATCATGAATATTTAATTTTCTAAACTTTACTGTGTTTAACATAAATATAATATATCACAAAATATTTATATTAAATAATACAGAACTCATGTATTATAAAAACCAACGACCGCATAATTTCATATTATAAGATAGGTTGTCAAAAATTTTTATCTCAATTTAAAATATTGGCGCAATTTTTCATCAAAATCCAAACTTTCCACTACTATATATCTTATATTTTTACCAAAAGACAAGTCAGATTTTAGAAGTTCTATAAAATCAGCGCACTCGTAGGGATAAATCCAGACACTGCGTTGAAGCTGAATAAAGCCGAAATTTTTTATTTCCAGACGCAAAAGATTTCTTTTTGATCTAGTTTTTTCCCAAACATCAAAAATAACCACTCTCCATTTCCCGTCCCATTTAGTTTCTTTCTTTTTTTCTGTAATTTTATAATAGAGCAATTTGCGCTCCCCTTTTTCAGTCAAAGACAGATATTGTTTACCATTTTCTGTCTCTATTTTTAAGAAACCGTCTTTTGTAAGGTTTTTTGCTTTTTGATTTAAATAATAAACGAGACTATATTTTTTCTTTTGTTTCAAAAAGGGCTTTAAGACTTGCAGTGCGTTAGGCGCAAGAAGGGCAATCGCCAAAATTCCCGCGGTGGCAACTGTCATCAATATAACTCTTTTGAAATCAATCTTATTATCCACAATTTTCATTATACTACAAAAATACACGACCGCATATTTTTATACTTTTGGATTTTAGAGGTTTTTTTAGTATATTATTCAATAATCTTTGATTCTACTTTTAGAGTACTCTCAACCGCGCCTTTCGTCAAAGATTTTATGAACCTATAAATTTTTATTGCAAAATACGCAAGACAGAAGACAATGATAAAAGAAATCCAAAATAGAAATTTAAAAAACATATAAGGTCCGCCGAGCAAAGTCGTAAAGCCAAAAATAAAAAAACTTGCCAGGAAAAACAAAACAAAAAGCAATGGCGCAATCAGCATACCTACAAACATATTCCCCACCTGCCCACCGGCAAATTTTCCCGGATTTTCCTTTGCCTCACTGGCCATTTTTCTAATTTCTAATATTCTGAAAATCATAAAAATTATTTATATAAATCTCTCATTTAACTTTCTGTGGTTTTTGTTCATTTCCAACCTCTTGTTTTATTTCTGCAACTTCTTTTAACTTTTTATATAAAATCTTGGCCACATTTTCAGCCGTAGAAGGATGATCAAAAATAAATTTTCCCTCTACATTTTTTCCTTCTAGAACTTGCGACAGCCAATACTGATCGTCTTCCCACATATCCTCATATGGCACCCTGTTAGACATCTTACCAAACTCAAACCATTCCCATTTTTTCATTTGAGATGATTGTAAAAACCTTTTCCTAATTTTCGCGTCTTTATTCCAAGCAAAACCTTGGAGTCTTTAATAATCACACAAAGCGTTTGTACTGATTTTTTGGTATCCATATTATTTATTCTCCCATATACTCAAACCTTTTTACTTTTTTGCCTCCGATTTCCACTTCTTCAAGAAATATTTTCTTTGGCCTGACCCAATTGCTGTTGTCCTCCAAATGCACATACTTTACGAAAGGTTCCTTGGTCTCGCTGTGTAACGCCTCGCCGATAACTCGAACTTTTGTTCCCTTGAAATACTTGTATATTCCTAATTTTATTTTTTCCATAACCCTTTAATTCACTAACGACTTCCTATGTTGCGGTGCATTTATCATTCCGCACTTCTTCCACTTGTAGACTTCGCCGGTCGCGGGGTTGATGGCTCCGCAAGGGCAAGGATCATTTCGGCCGATGTTATCCGTCTGAGCGCTTTTGATGTCTTCGCTTGGTTCGCTATGGCTCGTCACTAAAGTTTGCTTTAGCGCTTCAGTTTCGGGTTTTGCCGGCTCTGTAATTGTGCTAATTAAATTTAATACTTGTTCTTTGAAAGTTTCTTCCATTTCTCTAAACATTTGCAAACCATCTTTTTTATACTCTACGATTGGTTCACGCTGACCATAGGCACGCAAATTCACTGATGAACGCAAATAATCCATTGCTTCTAAATGTTCCATCCATAAAGCATCTGTAGTATAAAGAGCAATTCTGCGAACAGTTTCAAGAAATGCTTCATTACCTAATTTTTCTTTTTTTTCTAAAATAATACTTTCTATTTCTGGTTTTCTTAAGATAAGATCCTGTAATAAAGTCTCAATCCCATCTTTATCTGAATGAAGCATTTTTTGTCTTCTTTCATAAATTACTTTTCTTTGATGATTCATAACATCATCGTATTCTAGTGTATGTTTGCGTGCATCAAAATGAAAACCTTCAATTTTAGTTTGTGCTCCTTCTAAAGTTTTACCAATAAAACGATTTTCAATTGGCTGATCTTCTGGAATACCAAAACGTCCCATCATTGTTTTTATTCTTTCTGACCCAAACACACGCATTAAATCATCTTCAAGTGATACATAAAATTGAGTTGCGCCTGGATCTCCTTGTCTTCCAGAACGACCTCGAAGCTGATTGTCTATTCTTCTGGCTTCATGACGCTCTGTGCCTAAAACAAAAAGTCCTCCTACGCTTTTTACAAATTCATATTCTTCTTTAATGATTGGATTTCCTCCTAATTTTATATCTATTCCACGACCCGCCATATTTGTAGCGATAGTGACAGCACCTCGACGACCTGCTTGAGCAATGATCTCTCCTTCTTTTTCATGATTTTTTGCATTCAATATAATATGTGGAACACCTATTTGTTTTAAATAAGCAGAAAGAAGTTCATTTTTTTCAATTGAAATAGTACCTATCAAAACTGGTTGACCTGCCCTATTTAACTCTTTCACTTTTTTTGCAATAGCATCAAATTTACCCTTTTCACTTTGAAAAATTAAATCATTGTAATCTACGCGTACTATCGGACGATTGGTAGGAATCACTATAACATCCAAACCATACACTTTTAAAAATTCTTCCGCAGAAGTTTCCGCAGTTCCGGTCATACCAGAAAGTTTTTTATAAAATCTAAAATAATTTTGAAATGTAATAGATCCAGATGAACGAGTTTCTTTTTCAATTTTTACACCTTCTTTTGCTTCTATTGCTTGGTGAATTCCTTCGCTCCATCGTCTACCCGGTTGCAATCTTCCAGTGAAAGCGTCCACAATAATAACTTCGCCTTCTTTAATTACATAATCTTTATCTCTTTCAAAAATAGCCTGCGCTTTAACAGCAGTTTCTAAATGATGAACATATTTTATTCCTTTCTCTGTATAAATATTTGACACTCCGAGAAGATTTTCAGCTTTAGTTATACCAGCATCAGTTAAAGATATGGCTTTTAATTTTTCATCTACTTCATAATCAATATCTTTTTTAAGCTGTTTGGCAATTTGACAAAATTTAACATAAAAATCTTCAGAGTCACCTGATTGAGAAGATATGATAAGTGGTGTACGCGCTTCATCTATCAAAATAGAGTCCACCTCATCAACTATTGCAAAATTATGTCCTCTCTGTACGAGATCTTCTTTTGAAGTTGCTAAATTATCTCGTAAATAATCAAAGCCGTATTCATGATTTGTCCCATAAGTAATATCAGCATTATATGCATCTTTTCGTCCGCAAGGTTTTAGAAATTCATAAAGAACTTTATATTCTTTTACACTTTCTAATTCATCTTTTTCATTAACATAACTTGAATCATATAGATAAGAAACATTTTGTGAATTTACAACACCAACTGAAAGTCCTAAAAAATTAAAAACTTTTCCCATCAATACTGCACCGACTCGTGCCAAATAATCATTTACTGTTATTAGATGTGCACCTTTATCACTCAAAGCATTTAAATAAAGAGGTAATGTTGCTACAAGAGTTTTTCCTTCACCCGTCCTCATCTCTGCTATTTTACCATAATGCAATGCTAACCCTCCGATCATCTGTACATCATAATGTCTTTCACCTAAATTGCGTTTAGCAGCTTCTCTTACTAATGCATAAGCTTCTGGTAATATATCTTCTAAACTTTCTCCTTTTTTCAATCTATCTTTAAATTCTTGTGTTTTTTTAGGAAAATCTAAGTCGGACAACTTTGAAATATCTGCCTCTAGTGCATTTATCTTAGATATTGTATCTTTTGTACTTCCAATAAATTTTGAACTTTCATCCCCAAACATTTTATTCCATATGCTCATATATCGTATTTTAGCATAAATTTCATTTATTATAAATATTTTAAAAAATATAAATAAAAAATCCCCTATTTTCATAGAGAATTTTTTATAAGTGGGTCAAGACTATGCTCGCTTCTTTCCCTTTTTTGCTACTACTTTCTTTTTTGCTGCCATAATATTTTTTAAGATTAAATTATTAATTTAGTTTACAATAAACGACCTCTAAATATTTTTTAATTAAAAAAATAAAAAAATATTTATAAAAAATTATTGTAAAGAACTAATTTAATTATCTCTCATATAAAAATAAAATACAATATTTTTTAACACAAAACTGTGGATAACTTTAAAAAAATAAATATTTATTTTTAGAAAATAAAAAAAATTATTTTCACTTGAGGCGGGTCATGGCTAAACTCCAACATATGTGCCTATGTGAGTGCGATAACCCGCCACAAATAAAAATAATTCTTATATATAAATCATAACA
Source organism: Patescibacteria group bacterium (assembly GCA_038061035.1). Lineage (GTDB taxonomy): Bacteria > Patescibacteriota > Minisyncoccia > Phycocordibacterales > UBA9973 > UBA9973. Next base: position 3,476 of record JBBUAC010000013.1, on the reverse strand, counting down.
ATAATATGTCCTAAGGTAAAGCTTATTTATTAAAAGACAAATTCTTCATCAGCATATGTTCCAATATATTATGTCCATTTATACCTATTTCTTCACAAGATTTGTGAAAATGAGAATCAGGAGAAAAATCAGGAGAAAAATCTATATTTGAAAGATATATACCTCTATTTTTATTTAAAACAAAATTAGTTAGTAAATAATTTTCTACATTTAAAAATTTACAAATATTTTTTGACATATTTAACAATTCTTCTTTTTCTGTAGATGAAAAATTACCAGTTGAAAAAACATTATCATCTTTGTGTTCAAATGGAAATAAAGAATAATAATCTTGTTTTCGAAAATCTCTTATTGTATGCACTCCTGCCTTTTTTCCTTCTATCAATTCTTCAACTAAAATACTTTTATCAAAAGAAGCTAATTCTCCTATTGCAAACATTAATTTTTCAAAAGTTTTTGCTACATATATACCTTTGTCAGAAACATCTGTAAATGACTTTATTATCCACGGTCCACCGAATTTTTCTAAAACTTCTCTGGCTTTTCTAAAAATATATTTATCCTTGGGTCCATCTATATCTTCTTGATAAGGAGGTATTAGAATATGACGAGGCATCTTTATATTTATTTCTTTTAAATGTTCTTTCAATCTATCTTTATTATTTAAAAAATTTGAAAAAACTGGAACACTAATATGCGATAGAGATAAATTATTTAAAACATTGGAATATGAATGGTGTGAACTATTCCAAGCGACATCTATTCTGTGTAAAAGGTCAGCTGGAGACACCGGTATGCCAGAGATATGCCACTGGCCTTCTTTGTCTATAAAAATATCAATGGGTTTATATTTAGGATATAAATTTTCAAAAATACAAGAAATAATATATCCACCTTCTTTTAAAGAAGTTTCGTAACCATCTCCCACTCCACCACGAATTATTCCAACTCTAATTTTATTTTGATTTAAAATATTCACTATTAAATTATATCACAAACAAAAAAACCACCAATTTCTTGGTGGTTTTTTGTTTAATTATTCTTATCCTTTATATTTAGTTCTAGAAATTGGCTTAACTCCCATTTCTTCTAACTTTTTTCTTGCTTCAGTATATTGAGTATTAGTATATCCTTCATCTTCATAATCTAAAACTCCTTTTTCTCCCTCACGATAACCACTTGTGTTTGTTTCTATTCCTACAACTTGTTGAGCATTCTTTTTTTCAAACCCCGATGCCATAAAAGCAATAACTCGCTGGACTTTTTTATCAGCAACAACCCGAGATTTTACTTCTTGGCTTATTGCCTTACCAATCTTATAAAGAGACATCCCAGCTACAGCAAACATTGTAACCAATTCTGTAATCTCAAGAGCTTCAATACCATAAATAGCATCTGATATTGGACCATACTCCACCATATCAGCAAAAAGTCCTGTCGCAACAAGTCCAGCAAAAACTGCTCCTTTTATATACTTACTTGGTCTTGTTAAATTTTTCCTTGTTTCTTTTAGTTCCTTCTCTTTTAATGCTGAAAGTTCTGTGCCTTTTATTTTTAAAGGTTCTCCAGTATCGACATCAACTTCGAGAATATTTTTTTGTTTTGCCATTTCTTCCGCAATCTTTCCCATTGTGCCCATAAATTCTTGATTGGCTTCACTGATTTGAAGATTTGTCATTACTTTTTTAGCTTCAGGTATAGTTATACCTAATTTTTCAAAAATCTCTTTATCTACTTGCATATTTTCTCCAATATTTCTATTAATTAGATTACTACTACTATCAAATTTTTCCATATATTTTATGTAGTTACTGCTAATTCTTCATCGGTTGGCATCGACTTTATTGCCTCCAAAAACTCACCAGCAAGACCATTAGCAATATCAAGATATTGCAAAGTTTCTTCCTCAGTCGCAGTGCCATCCTTTACTTTTTTAGCTAGAACAGTTAACTCTTCCGGGGTTAATAAATCATCCATAAATTTTAATTCACAAATTAATTTCTAATAACTATAGTTTACCCCCCATAAAAAAAGTCAATGACAAAAGTGGATAAATTTGGTATTATGGAAATATGAAATTTGTGAGGACGAAAAAGCTAATATTTGTAAACAATAAAGGCGGTGTGGGTAAAACTACCCTTGCCTATAATATGGCAGTAAAATTTGCCGAGCTAGGTTATAAAACTGTGATTATTGATGCAGACCCACAATGCAATATATCACGCCTTTGTTTGGGTGAAGAATTTGAAGGGCATATTTTTGAAGAATCTCAGCAAACAATTTACAAGGTACTTTCGGGTATCATACTCGGAGGCACTGATATAAATACTAATGTTGCTTTAAGTAAAATAAAAGAGAATTTATATTTGTTGCCAGGGTCAATGAAATTATCCGAATATGAGAATTCACTTATTTCTGCCTATGGAGAAGCGGCCCAAGGAGCAGAAAAAGGATTTTTTGTTACTAGCGCTTTAGATAGATATTTAAATATTATAGGGTTGAAAGAAGAAATAGACATATTTATTATTGACACTTCCCCAACGCTTGGATTACTAAACAGGGTCTTATTGCTTGGTACTGACTACTTCATCACACCTATGATGCCTGATGCATTTTCTGTCCAAGGAATTCAAAATCTTGGAAACACATTTGAAGACTGGAAAGATAACTGGAAGAAAACTGCAAAGATTCTAGCTCAAGATAAGAAAATCACATACGACAAGGTTTTAAATGGTGAAGGACTCTTTGTTGGATATATAGTAAATTCTTACAATCAATACGCTGGAAAACCGATAAAAAACAATCGCGAGTGGATAGAAAAGATTCCAGAATTTGTAAGAAAATTCTTATCTGAAAAGCATTGTCGCAACGGTCTAGTAGAAACATCCTGGAGAGAATCTTTAGGCGTGATTAAAGATTATGGACAATTAGTTCCACTTTCTCAAATCAAAAATCAAGCAATATTTAATTTAAATCCAGAGGCAGATGGCTTTTCACACATACCTGGAACTATGGAAAACTGGGAACAATCAAAAATAGAATTTGAAAATTTGGTTAAAAATACTATTAGCAGAATGGGAAACTATTAGCTAAACAAAAAACCACTCCGACCTAGGTCGGAGTGGTTTTTTGTTTAGCTGTCCTTTGTTTTGTTTCGTTCTCCGCCTTTACGGCGGATCAGCCGATGAGGCTGATTTAACTTCGGGTCTTTGCCTCGTGTCAATATGTTTTTTAAGTCTTACATACTTAGACTATTGTGTAGTCAATTGAGCTACACAATACCGACTCAATAAATCAAAGTGCTTTAATAAATTAATGCACCCCAGTTCCCGCTTGAAGCGGGAACTTCTCCGCCTTAGGCGGATAGACATTTTTCAAATTGAATTATTCCACGACCAGCTTCCGCTAGCCGTGCCTTGTTACGACTTAGTCCCTGTCACCGAGCTTACCTTAGGCCCTGCTTATGCAGAGATTTC
>JBBUAC010000012.1:6892-9281 GCA_038061035.1 Patescibacteria group bacterium | reverse complement strand
AGAGGTTTAGACTCTGTTTTTATTCTGTTTTAAAAATTTGAATTCCTGTTATCGGCTTATTGTATAAATTCCTGCGACGCATAAAATATTTCGCAATTTCATTAAAAGTAATATAGATAATAATAAGACATAAGATCACGGCTATAGTCTCAAGTGGAAGTTTTGTAAATTTAAAAATATGTGACAAATTTTCTCCATATATAAATATAAAAGAAATTATAATAGAAATTATAATTCCAATTCCTAAAGATTTTGAAATTGGCGGAGATTTCCAAATAGACCGTGAAGAACGAATAGACAATATAAGTGCAAGCTCCGCTAAAATAGAAAGTATAAACCAACCAGTTTGAAATTCCAATACTCCGACTCCTTTATAAAGTTGAAAATAAATTAAATCAAAAAAACTAGAAACAAGACCAAAAATTAAAACTCTTTTCATTATTTTTTTCGGTTCTAAGTGTGGCACATGACTCAATGCATATTCATCGACATTGTCTGTGATGATGAGCATAAGCGGTAAATCAGTGAGAAGATTGTTCAAGAGGATTTGAATAGGAAGCATTGGAAGTACGGGATAAAAAAATGATGCAATTAAAAGTGAAAAAAATGTACCGGCATTGCCTGCAAGTGTATATATAATATAAGTAAGAATATTACGCAATGCGCGCCTTCCCGTAGATACACTTTTTAATATCGGGCTTAAATCTTTTTCTAAAAGAATAATATCGCTTGATTCTTTCGCTATATCAGAAGCATTGTCAACTGCAATACCTATATCAGCATGCTTTAAAGCAAGTGCATCATTTATACCATCTCCTAAAAATGCGACAGGTCCTAATTTTAAATATCTACTGATAAGTTCCAGTTTATTCTCTGGCGTACATTTAGCAAAAACGATAATGTGGAGAAGTTGCTTGTCGGACAGATCTGAAACTTTCACCATATCAAGTGAGATTATATTCTCCGCATTATGTATCATATGTAGCTCTTCTGCCACATTTCTAGCCACTGCCACAGAGTCCCCTGTCAAAATCTTAACACCTATACCCCACTTGTGTGCTATTTGTAAAGACATAGCAGAGCTCTCTTTTACAGGATCATAAAAAGCCACAAAACCTGAGAAGCTCCATTCATTTGCATATGAAGAAGCGATAGCCATTACTCGCATTCCTTTCATTTCATATAATAAAGCAGAATCAAGATATGAACTTAAAATAGGACTTGAGGATTTCGATTTATTACATAAAGATATAATTTCTCCTATTATTCCACGAGCAATTTTTTGACCATTCTCTAATGTAAAAATTTCATAACCAAGTTCGTGTTTAAATTGTTCAAAATTTGTAATCTTAAAAATTCCTGTTTTTATTTTTCCTAAAGAAGAATTTAGTGCAAAATCATATGCAGAATCCATAGGTGTTCGTTCATATTCCCCTTCACTAATTGCATTTGAATATTCCCAAAAATTAGAAATATCAGAAACAAAAGACACTTTCAATTTATTTTCTGTAATTGTACCTGTTTTATCTGTCAACAAAAACTTAACTGCACCGAGTGAAGAAAGCGCCGAAAGTCTTTTCACTATTACTTTTTCGAAAGAGAGAGAAAGTGATTCTCGTGTCAAAATAAGCATTATGACAAGTGGCAACATCTCTGGCACTACACCTACTAACATTGCAATAGCAAAAACAAAAAAATGCGCCAAAGTGTATTTGCCCATTACAAATACCAAAAAAAACATCGCTATCAAGAGCGAAGAAAGTGAGACTATAAAAACATATTTGATGACATTGTCAGTAAAAACATTGAAACTACTCCATTTTTTTACAGATTCTAATTTATTTCTATATTTCGAAATAGAAGATGAATCGAAGAGTGCTATGACTTGCCCTGTTATTTTACCTGATGCTACGACAGCGCCTGAGAAAAGATTGTCTCCCATTTTTATATTTTTAGGTAAAGATTCTCCTGTGCGCATAGAGTCATCAATATATGCTTCTTTTTGTTCTATGACTCTTATATCAAGTGGTATGACAGATCCTGCACCAAAATGCACTACATCGTCTAATACGAGGTCTTCCACATTAACTTGTTTTAATATTCCTTCTCTGTAAACATAAACTTTTGTTTGGACTAAATGAAGTAATTTCTCTGATGCTCGAGATGCTTTGTATTCTTGAAAAAAGCCAATGAGTGCATTGATGACCATAATCGAGATTATGATGATGCCATCTACTTTTTGTCCTAGAAAAAAAGAAACTAAAGATGAAACAAAAAGTAAAAGAAAAAATAGAGATGCGACTTGTCTCCACATTATAGAAAATGCTAATTTAAAATTTTCCCGCATATTAAATATAATTGTAACATTTTATATAAATAAAAAAATTCT
>JBBUAC010000012.1:0-6792 GCA_038061035.1 Patescibacteria group bacterium | reverse complement strand
TAGCAACAGAACGCAATTTCTTGCGAACATCTTTTACTGCTTTGTCACGAATATAGTAAAGCTTGGATCTGCCTGCTTTGGCTTTTTTAATTATTTCTATTCTGTCTATTGTAGGAGAAAATAAAGGAAAAATTCTTTCTACTCCGACACCTGAAGCAATTTTACGAACTGTAAATGTAGCACCAATTTCTTTTCCGTGTTTACGAGCAAGAACAATACCTTCAAATGCTTGTAAGCGAAATTTTATTATTTTTTCTGTTTTTTTATTAGCTTTTGTTGAAGTTTTTTCTTCAGCTATTTTAGACCAAACACGAATAGTATCTCCAGCCCTAAAATCTAGCGCCTCTCGCTCTTTTATATTTACTGGACTGAATTTAATTTTGCTTATTATATCTCCTTTCATAGTAAGAAACTTTAGCATAAAATATTTTTCAAAGCAAATTCATTTTCTTTCCTATTTCTTTTAGAATATTTAATGCTTTATCTATTTGTTCTGTAGTGTGCGCAGCAGAGATTTGAAACCGCAGTCGCGCAGTACCTTCGGGCACCACTGGAAACCAAAGTCCCACTACGAAAAGCCCTTTTTCTTGCAGTTTTTTGCTTACTTCTTGAGTTAATTTCGCGTCTTTAAGCATTACTGGCACTATCGCGTGATTGCCTTCTAAAACATCAAAGCCGAGTCTTTTTGCCTTTGTTCTAAAATAATCAGAATTCTCTTTTATTTTTTTTAATAAAGTTGGATTTTCTTTTAATAAGTCGAGCGCTTCAATCGCCGCCATCACCATAGATGGAGACAATGAATTGGAAAAAAGGTATGTGCGAGATTTTTGACGGAGCAATTCCACTACATCTTTTCGTCCTGCGATATACCCTCCGAGCGCCCCGCCAAGTGCTTTACTAAAAGTTCCAGAGAGTATGTCTATCTTTCCATGTAAATCAAAATGTTCTGGTGTGCCTGCCCCAGTCTTGCCAAGCACTCCCACTGCATGCGCATCGTCCACAAAAAGCAGTGTGCCATACTTGTCTGCGAGTTCTTTGAGTTTTGGCAACTCTGCAAGATATCCCTCCATTGAAAACACTCCGTCAGTGACTATTATTTTAAATCGATAATTTTTATCTATGTCTTCTTCTAAAAACTTATGCAGAGTAGCAATGTCTCCGTGCGGATAAATTCTTTTAACCACATTTTCTTTTTTGCAAAGTTTAAAGGCATCGATAATGCTGGCATGATTGAGTTCGTCGCTATAAATAACATCAACATAAGGCGCCTCACTGTTAAAGCTTTCGTTAGTTAGAGTAGCAAAAAATCCCAAATTCGCCATAAAATTCGTAGAATACAAAATAGCGTCTTCGGTGCCCAAAAATTTCGCCAATTTTTTTTCTAATATTTTGTGAATCGTTTGGGTGCCAGAAATAAATCGCACCGAAGATAGACCAAAACCATATTTCTCAAAAGATTCTTTGGCGGCAGAAATGATTCGCGGATGATTTGCCAAACCCAAATAATTATTCGATGCGAACATTAAAACTTTCTTACCAGCAATCAATACTTCCGCTCCCTGCACGCCTTCCAGCTCTCTTTCCATTTTAAATTTCCCTGTCTGTTTCAGGTTTTCTAATTCTTTCTTTATATCTTGGGTAAGTTTTTTTGAATACATAAATTTTAGTTTTACTTAATACTGTGAATTACGAAATGGACTAAAATATAACTTTTCGAAAGGGTTTCGAGGCTGGCGAGCCGAGAATTTCAGGATTTTTTAAGCTTCAAAAAATCCGTACCGGAGAAAAGTTGATATTTTGGGGAATTTCGTAATTCACGATAAATTTTAATTTTACTTAATGGATAATTTGATTTTCAAATTTTTCAACATTTCTTTAGTCATTTTTTTTAAATCATATTCAGGTTTCCAATTCCAATCATCTCGAGCCATACTATCATCAATACTTTTTGGCCAGCTATCAGCAATTGCTTGGCGATGGTCTATTTTATAATTAATTTTAAAAGCAGGTATGATTTTTTTTATCTCTTCCGCTATTTCTTTTGGTGAAAAACTCAGAGCAGATAAATTATACGACATACGAGATTTTATTTTTTCTGCGGGCACTGTCATTATTTCCAAAGTCGCGCGAATAGCATCATCCATATACATCATTGGAAGATAAGTATTCTCCGACAAAAAACAGGTGTATTCACTTTTCTTTATCGCTTCATAAAATATCTCCACAGCATAATCAGTCGTGCCTCCGCCAGGTTCGCTCTTCCAGCTGATAAGTCCAGGATAACGCACACTTCTAACATCCAAGCCAAGTCGTTTACTGTAATATTGACACAAAAGTTCTCCTGCGTATTTAGTAATACCATACATAGTGGTGGGTTCCATAATTGTTTGTTGCGGGGTGTTTTCTTTAGGAGTTGTAAAACCAAAAACCGCTATAGAACTTGGCCAAAATATTTTTAACTTTTTTTCCACGCCCAAATTAAGAATTTGTCTCAAAGCCCCCATATTCAGACCCCAACAAAGTGAAGGATTCTTCTCTCCGGTTACAGAAAGCAACGCAGCCAGTAAATAAATTGTAGTTATATTTTCCTTTTTTACTAAGGTTCTTGTTGCATCGGCGCTCATTGCGTCAAGAATTACAAAAGGACCGGTACCTCTAAGTAGTATGCTCTCTTCTTGTATATCAGAAGCTATCACATTAGTATTTCCATACTTTTTTCTGAGTGCCAATGTTAGTTCCCCGCCTATTTGCCCACATGCTCCAATAACTAAAATTTTTTCCATTTGTTTTTTATTTTTTTAATTTATAATCTCAATCACCTTTATTATCTCTTATCATATCAAGAAAAATTATCTAAATGATAATTTTTCTTTTTTCACTTTAGCTAATTTTCTATCTTTCGCAGTATCTCTAAATAATTTTTTAAAGAAATCATCATCTTGCTCGCTCCAATTTACATTTCTTCTTTGCATCATAACTTTTTGAATTCTTTTAGCCAATTCTAACGGTAATTCATACATATTCCCGATAGACACATAGCTCGTAAACGCAGGGATATCTTCTGTAACTGTACCATAAAGATGTGAAGATGGACCAATTATTTTACCACAAAAAATTATAGTGTTGATGGCAGTTTTGCAGTAATCCCCTAAAATACAACCCACAAAAATACTTCCTGTATCTATCCCTCCCACTTTTATTTGTGAATAAGTGTTTTTTAAATTTGATACCGAGGTGCCCGCGCCAATATTTACCCACGAGCCCACATAGCTATGTCCCAAAAATCCATAATGTTGTTTGTTGCTATAATTTTGTATTATGCACTTTTCCACTTCCCCACCGACTTTGCAAACATCTCCAATCTGGCTCTCACTTATCTCTGCAAAACTATTAATCACACAATTCTTGCCGAGAATAAGCGGTCCGCGGAGCACAGTGTTCGCTTTTATTTTTGTACTATCGCCTATCACTATCTCCCCTTCACTCGTATCAAAAAACACATTCGGCTCAATCACTACATTTTTCCCCACGAACACACCTTTTTTAATTTCTTTTTTACCCTTTTTCAAAATAGGCAGACTCTTTTTAATATTTTCTTTATTGTGAATAATTAATTCCAAAATTTTTTTTATATCTTCTTTTTTCATTATATTTTATAAAGCTTATCGGATGTCCAACACCCGACGGTTATTCTACTGTCACACTCTTGGCTAAATTTCTTGGTTTATCAATATCACATCCTCGAAGTCGGGCGATATGGTATGCCAAAAGTTGAAGCGGAACAGAAGCAACCAAAGGCATCATAAGGTCAGAAGTTTTTGGAATTTCTACAAAATAATCAGATAATTTTTTTGCTTGCTCATCACCCTTGGTAATAATAGCGATAATAATTGCCTTGCGTGCTTTTACTTCCATAATACTATTGATTACTTTTTTATAAGACGCTCCTTGATTGGCAATAAAGAGAACTGGCATATGCTCATCGACTAATGCAATAGTCCCATGCTTCATCTCGCCTGCGGGAATTCCTTCAGCGTGAATATAGGAAATTTCTTTTAATTTAAGAGCCCCTTCAAGCGCCAAAGGAAAACCGTATCCGCGACCCAAATAAATAAAATTTTTAGAATCTTTGAGTTTTTCTGCTAGTTCTTTAACAATATCATTGCCAAGCAAGGCCTCTTCCACTCGCTCTGGTATTCTTTCAAGTTCATCCAACAAATCCTGTATTTTCTCTTTTTCCAGCAATCCTTTTTCTTTTACTAACCATAAACACATAAGCAATAAGACCGTGATTTGCGCAGTGAAAGTTTTGGTCGAGGCCACCCCTATCTCAGGACCAGCGTGAGTATATACTCCAGCATCAGTGGCTCGCGGAATACTCGAACCGACGACATTACAAATACCGAATACTGTGGCTTCTTTTTCTTTAGCCAGATGAAGCGCTGCTAATGTATCTGCTGTCTCGCCTGATTGGGAAATTACGATTACTAAATCATCAGGATAAATCACGGGACTTCTATATCTAAACTCCGATGCATACTCCACTAATACAGGCACTTGAGCTAACTCTTCAAAAAAATATTTAGCGGTAAGTCCCGCATGAAAACTCGTACCGCAGGCAAGAATCAATATTCGTTTGGCATTGAGCAATTTGTCTTGATGGCTTTCGATGCCGCCTAATTTAACTATATTGTCTTTGGCATTTATTCTTCCACGCATACTGTCTTTAATAGATTTTGGTTGCTCATATATTTCTTTCAACATAAAATGCGGAAAGCCTCCTTTTTCTAATTCATCTATTTTCATTTCTAACTTTTGGATATATGGGTTTTTTATCTCATTTTTTTGAATATTTTTTATCGTCAAATTTTCATCTTTAATCACTGCTATTTCATCATCATTAAGATAAATCACTTTGTTGGTATATTCAATAATCGGAGTGGCGTCCGAGGCAACAAAATATTCTTGGTCGCCGATACCGATGACTGCCGGAGAACCTTTTTTAGCCACAACCAGAGTTCGTGGTTCATCTTTTGCGAGCACGACAATAGCGTAAGCGCCTATCACTTTGATCAAAGCCAACCGTACCGCTTCATCAATACTTACTTTGGCATTTTTCTTTATATCCTCAATTAAATTCGCCAAAACTTCAGTATCGGTGTCGCTTTTAAATTCATAACCTTTTTCAATTAACGCTTTTTTAATAGAAAGATAGTTTTCAATAATACCGTTATGGACTATCACAATCTCTTTTGAATTAGACATTTGCGGATGCGCGTTGACATCCGACGGCTCGCCGTGCGTAGCCCAGCGAGTGTGGGCAATGCCCACTAAGCCAGAAATATTTTCGTTCTGTGATTTATCTTTTACAAAATTAAAAAGTTCTGACACTTTTCCTTTCTTTTTATACACCAAAATAGAACCTTTTCCGCTCGACTGAACAGTCGTTTGAACGATTTGCATCAGCGCCACGCCCGCAGAATCATATCCACGGTACTCCAAACGCTCCAACCCTTTGATTAAGATTGGCCATGCTTCTTTTTTTCCAATGTATCCAATAATTCCACACATAATATAAAATATAGCAGAACGAGAGAATAAAGCTAATGTTAATAAATTTGCTATCTCAATACTATAGCATAGATATAGTAAATATAAAAAATAATTAGTTTACAACATACTTGCAAATTCTTTAGACTACTGCCAAAGCAAGGCTTTGGCAAATTCTTTCAGTAAAGGAGATTCCACTTTTATAATTTTATTTTTCAAATTTTTAAATTCTATAGATTTAGCGTGAAGTGCAAGACGATCAAATCCTAATGGAGCGGGCTTTCCGGGATTATAAAGAGAATCACAAACTATAGGATGATTTAAATATTTCATATGCACTCTTATCTGGTGTGTGCGACCAGTTTTGGGTCTTACTTCTAAATATGTAAATTTATTACCATCTTCTTCAAATCTTTTTAAAACTTTATATTCTGTGATAGCTTCACGAAGCTCCCCTCGCGCACCTCTTCCAGCTAGTCTACGACGAAAGTCTGATGGGCTTCTACCTATTGGTTTATTTATTATTCCATGGTCTTCTTTAACCCAACCATTTACTATGGCAACATAAGTTTTTTTAATTTTTCTATCTATAAACTGATTTTTTAAAAATTCATATGCTTTTTTATTTTTAGCTAACAGCATTACTCCAGAAGTTTCACGATCTAAACGATGAACAATTTCTACTTTGGGATATTTTTTTACAAATAAATCCAAAATTGCTTTATCTTTACTTTTCTTGTCAGGGTGCACTAAAATTCCAGAGGATTTATCTATGCCTAAAATATCTTTATCTTCAAAAAGTATTTTTATTTTCATTGTGTCTACAGTATATCATGTATTATTAGCTAAAATGGATACTTTACATTCAAGAAAGGATATACTCGTATACTGGTCGAAAATTACGGGTATATCTGCAAAACAATTTTATAAGCCGTATATAAAACCAACGTCACTTGGACAAAGAAAAAATGTATTGTATAATGGCACCTGTTCCATAATCGTAAACGACAAGAGCTTATTTAGGAAAATAAAAGGTTGGAAGCTTGGTTTACAAAATACTTTTATATCCCCTCGTAGTTCAATGGATAGAACAGAAGGTTTCTAACCTTCCAATGTAGGTTCGATTCCTACCGAGGGGACAATTTGAGAGGGAAGGGGAAGGGGGTCAGGTACCCTTTCCTCCTGCGGGGCGGAAACCAAATCCACACCGAATTTCAAAATCGCTTAGTTCCATTCTGGTGC
>JBBUAC010000011.1:0-2029 GCA_038061035.1 Patescibacteria group bacterium | reverse complement strand
GTAAATGGATCTGGAGATTTGTCCATTCCTGACAATGCTATCCGTACTGGATGAAGTAGCTCTCCCCTATTACTCAAATTATCTGCTATTGACATCAATGTATTTTTAATATCTTCTATTTTAAAATTCTCTTTATCTAATTCTCTTAATTTTTCTATTGCTAATTTTAAATATGTACTAGTTTTTTCAAAATTAGAATTTTTATAAAGTAATTTCTCTTTTTCATACTCTATTTGTTTAGAAAAAAAATCTAACTCCCCTTCTTCTACTATTTTTTCTACATCACTCCATTTTGAAATTCTATCTTTTATAAGAAAAATTATTTTTTCTATTTTTTCTTTTGATAAATTTTTTAATACTTCTGGTAAATATTTAAAAATATTTTCTTTTAAATCTCCATATGACAATTTATTTATATGCTCTTTATTAAACCAATCCAATTTATCTTGATTAAAAATAGCAGGACTTTTTTGCACTCTTTTTAAACTAAAAGCTTGGACTAATTCTTTATGAGTAAATATCTCTTGTGGAGTACCTGGATTCCATCCGACAAAAGCTACTCCATTTAAAATAGCCTCCGGCAAATATCCTAGTTTTTGATATTCTATTATAGAAAGGGCTCCTCTTCGTTTTGAAAGTTTAAGCTTGTCTTTACCTAAAACCAGTGGTAAATGCGCATATACGGGCTCTCTGGCCCCTATAGCACGCTGTATCAGTATCTGCCTTGGCGTATTTGAAGTATGATCTTCACCCCTTATGACATGAGTAATTCCTTCTTCAAAATCATCTACAACTACTGCAAAATGATAAAGTGCTTCATCTATGTTTCTAGCTATCACAAAATCACCCAAGTCTGTCGTATCCACAGTTATTTTTCCTTTTATTTCATCATTAAAAGAAATCTCAATATTTGGATTTTTAAATCTAATCAATTCTTTTATAAGACCGCTCCCGTCTTTTGCTTCTTCTTTTGATATATAAGCAGTGCCTTCACTTATCATTTTTTCTAAATATTGTTTGTGTTTATTTTTATTGTCTGATTGTCTGTAAAATTCATCATATTCTAAACCCAGCCATTTCAAACTCTCTATGATATTTTCTTCATATTCTTTTTTTGAACGATCTTTGTCAGTGTCTTCGATTCTCAATACAAAAGTACCATTATGTTTTTTTGCATATAAATAAGAAAAAATAGCAGTGCGATATGCGCCTATATGCAAAAAGCCGGTTGGACTAGGTGCGAATCTTGTAATAACTTTTTTTGTATTTTCTTCATGCATAATAAAACTATTTTAGCATAAAATATAATGAATTACGAAACATAATTTTATAGAGCTTTATAATTTTATAAAAATTACATTTCTGGAATAGACAATGCGACTGATTCCATCAAACTTTTTACAGAGGAGCCAGGTTGACGGAGAAATTTGCGAGCTTTAAAAATTTGTTTAAATACCAAAACATTTTCTTTAATATCAAAGGTGCCCTTTGACATCTTGGAATATAGATTAGATTCTAGGGAATTTAGAAATTCTTGCATTTTTATTTTTATAGATTTTTCAAATATATCATCTTTCATATCTTTTGTTTCTATAAGTAATTCTTTTATGAATTCAATTCTATTTTGTAAAGACATTTTTATAAAATTTTCAACTTCTTTTTCATAATTATCTTTTTCCTGCATAGCCTTAATATAGAAACACCTAGAAATAAAAGTAGGCAACAAACTGGCTGTATCTCCCATTATAATAAAAAAATGAGTATTTTCTATTGGATCTTCTAAACTTTTTAATAAAGCATTTTGTGCTTCTAATAAAAAATTGTTAGTAGATATTATAAATATTTTTTTATGTCCTTTAGAAAAACTTTTATTATTTCCTAGAGATTTTAAAAAACGAGCGTCATCTATTTTAAAAGAATCAATTGAAATATGAGAAAAATCAGGGTTAGCTAATGTGGGAATTTCTAAATCTTCCATCAACTTTAAAATTTGAGGTAAAATTTCCTTTTTTTCACCTTCTATTAAATA
>JBBUAC010000010.1:0-2804 GCA_038061035.1 Patescibacteria group bacterium | reverse complement strand
GTGCGCGGTGTAAGACTTGAACTTACGACCTTCCCGGTGTAAACGGGTTGCTCTACCAACTGAGCTAACCGCGCGTATATTATTAAGGTTTTATCTTTATAAACCCTTCTTTGATTATCTTAGCAATATAATCCTTTATTTTCAACTTTTTTAATTTAAACTCTACACTTCTAGGATCTACGTCGGGGTTTTTATAACGATGGGTCAACAATAGATGAGGGAGAATTTATTATTTCTTGCGATTTTTTTTCTCGTTCTGTAAAATATTCTAGAACATTTTTTATCCTTTCTTTTTGTGTAATTTCTATCTTATTATTATCTTGTTCAATTATTAAATCTGACTCTTTTGCTATTTTCATAAAAAGATTGAAACTAAAACCAAAAGACAATAATAATATTATTAAACACAAAAAAAGAATAATTTTCCAATAAAAATTGGAGTTAATGACATAACTCTTTTTTTTAAAGTCCTTTTTTATTTTAAAAAATTTTATATTTATATTCATATTTAATTTATGGAATAAAACTTATAAGCTTAACTTTTAAAGTACCATTCCATACAGGGGACTCCGAATTTTGACCATCAACTATTTGTACTTTATTGTTTTGTATGTCAAATGAAAGTATTTCAAGTTCATATGGAGCATTTTCTAAAAGTTTTATAAATTTATAAATCCCTTCAAAGTCGCTAGATATCCTCATGCCTATGATAAGTCCATTATTTTTTATAATAATATCCTCTTCTAATACTATGTCATCTTCTATTTCAATTTCTTTTTTAATCTTTGGTTGTTCTACAGAAAAAACTTCCACCTTAGCAGAAACCTCTCCTGCTAATCGTTCAATCGTATCTAAAAACAAAACAATGTCAGAGCTTTTCGCAAAATGAGAATCGAGTAATTCTTTTTCTTTGGATATCATCTTCAAAGAACTATCTAAAGATTTAATTTCATTTTGTTTTGCAATTTCTGTTTTTAAATCTATTACTATTTGTTCTTTTATATTATTATTATTGGCTATACCTTGATATAAAAAAATAAATATAAATACAAAAAACAACATAAATATAAATGAAAATATGAGATGTTTTATTAGTAAATTGTTTTTCATATTATAGAGCTATTAAACTTAAATTAAATTGTATATTTGATCCTTTTATAAAATTTGAAATCGGTAAATCAACATCTTTAAAATTAGCATCGTTTTCAAATGCTAAACGAAATAAAAGCAATCTTTCACGAGAGACAGCACTGCCTTTTATATTTATGATCTTACCCTTCAATAAATTATTCTCGTAAGAAATCTGATTTATTTTAATATCAGGCATTTTTTTTAATAAAATTTCATTTATTATTTTTTGAGAAACAACAAATTTATTTTCTCTGGCTTTCTCTATACTATTTAATTTAAAACTCAATTCTTTAATCAAATTTTTTGTATTTCCATCTAATTGTGGTACTGGAATATTTTTTTGAATTTCCAATTTTTCACTCATTGCATTTTTTTTTGTAAAAGAAAATAAATAATATGGCAAAATAACTAAAGATACGATTACGAAAACCAAACCCAATGTTACAAAAAATACGATAATAAATCTAATGTAAAAAACCTTTGTTATCTTTTTCTTCTCTTCATTTGGAATTAAATTTATCATATTAATTGTCTTCAAAATTACCAAGTGCGAGCCCTACGGCTGCTGCAAAAGAAAGAGAATGCTTAAAACTCATATCAGGAATATGTTTTTCTGTATCCATCACATTGATCCACACATTGGCCATTTCTGCTTTAATTTTAATACTTATAGATAAATAATCTACAAGTCCTGTTAAATTGGAATCCCCTCCACAAAGAATAATCTTTTTAATTTGTGGGTTACCATTTCCTTCTTCGTCTTTGTGAGTATTCCAATATGTAAAATGTTTTACCAATTCATCACGCAAAACAGAAACACTATTTAAAAGTACAGAAAATATTTCTTGATTTGGTGTATTTCGCTGAAGTCCATATTCTTTTTTCATTCTATCTGCTTCTTCAAAATTCACTTTGAAATTTTTTTGAATCATATTATTTAAAACCATACCACCAATATCTAGTGTAGAAGTAAACATCACAACTCCTTTTGATATTATAAATATACAAGTACTTTTCTCACCAAAGTCCACTATCATATAAGTATCCATATCTCCCCTTGGAACAACAGACCTAGCTATAGCTTGAGCTTCAAGCTCAAAAGAGCACACTGATATTCCACAATTTTTAAAAACCGAAAGATAATTTTCAATTATATTTTTTGAAATAGCTGCGACTTCAAGCTCTAAACTTTCTTCATTTTCACTCAATAATTCATAATCAAAAATAGTCTCAGGAGCAGGTAATGGTATATGCTCTTCTAGAGACAATTCTATTCCCTCTTTTATACTCACAAGCCCTTCTTTTGGTAAAATAAGTTTAAAAAGATAAACTTGATTTTCTGGTATAGAAACACGAGCAAACTTTATTCCATAATCTTTTTTAAGTGACAATAAAAGATTCTCTATTTTTTCTTTATTTATTATTTTGCCAGACTCAATTGTGCCAGATGGGATTTTACGTTTTCCGTATTTATTTATTCTTATATCATTTTTTGTTGAAATAAGTTCAACAAATTTTAATGAATCATCTGAAATATCCAAACCAAAAGAAAGTGTTGCCAAAAAATCTGGAGTTGGAAAAAATTTATTAAATGAATGTTTAAACATTACAATTATTATACTACTTAATTATGAATTACGAAACTCATGAAATATAACTTTTTGGAAGGGTTT
>JBBUAC010000009.1:0-2941 GCA_038061035.1 Patescibacteria group bacterium | reverse complement strand
GTGGAGATGACGGGAATTGAACCCGTGTGCAGAAAGGGATTTCAAAGAAGTCTACATATTTAGTATATTTTTTGTTTTAAATTAAATAATTCTTAAATATACAAAATATTATTTAATCGAGCTCTAAGTTTTGGTCCCCGACGACGAGCCGTGTCGGGGCTTATCCCGATAATATTACACCTTTACTCATATATCGGAAGTCTATGAGAAAGACGCGAGCTTACGCTAAAGCGGAAACTCGAGCAAAAACAAAGTCATTCATACCGAAGTATGGAGAGACTGCTGTTTCCACCTTGGAAGCTAATTTTGCAATTAACATTTGAACAAAGTTTTAGGAGATTATGTTTATTCTCCATATGCATCAATAGAAATATACTCACTGTCTATGCCTTGCATCCCCAAATTTTATGAAGTAAAATTTGTCCCAAGCGTAGTCGAGGGACCAAATCTACTTCTAAGTTTTTCAATGTTCTTTTATGTCTCTTCTTAATTCTCTGTCAGTGTCGCGTTTTTTTATAGTTTCTCTTTTGTCATATTTTTTCTTTCCTTTAACTTCTGCAATTTCTATTTTAATTTTTCTATTTTTATTATACAGGGAAATCGGCACTATTGTCAAGCTTTTATTTTTTTGTTTTCCATCTAATTCATTAAGTTCTTTTTTAGTAAGCAAAAGTTTTCTATTGCGAAGCGGGTCATAGTCTTTTGGTGCATTTTTTACTTGATATGGTGGGATGTTTGCATTGATCAAAAATGCTTCACCTCCGCGAATTATAACAAAGGCACCTTCTAATGATATCTGTCCATTACGAATAGATTTTACTTCTGTTCCTAAAAGCTCAATACCGCATTCGTATTTTTCAAGAATTTCATAATCAAAACGAGCTTTTCTGTTTTGAGCGTAATTTGCCATAAATCAATTTTAGCATAAATTACTTTAAATAATTTAATGTCTAATTTAATACGCTATCGCGTTTTAAATTCGACATTTACCAAATCTTTTCTTTATCAATTTTTTATGTTACTATCGTAGAATGGATTTTAATTTTCTAAATCAAAATAAAGATAATAAAAATAAAGGTAAAGAAGGAGATAAAGGCAAAAAAGGTAAAAATGAGCCGAAGTTTTTTGGCAGTATATTTTCTGCAGTTTTAATTTTTATGTTGATTACTGCTCTTTATTTGGTAATTTCTGGAGATTCTGTGAAAAAAGAAGTGCAAGTACCTCTTTCTGTTTTGGCTAAAAGTGTTTCTGTCGGAGAAGTAAAGAAAATATTAGTAGAAGGTGAAAAGCTCACAGTCACATATGGTAATGAAGAAATAAAACAATCCAAAAAAGAAAAAGAATCTTCTTTGTCGCAGACTTTATTTAATTATGGTGTATCTAAAGAGGCATTGGAAAATGTAGAACTTGAAATAAAAGATGAAGGTGGTTTTGGTTTTTGGTTTTTGAATATGTTGCCATTTCTTTTGCCCATAGGTTTTATTCTTTTATTCTTTTATTTTCTTTCCCGCCAAGTCAAAGGGGCCGGTATGCAAGCATTTACTTTTGGACAATCAAAGGCACGCATTACCGACCCGAATGATAAAAATAATAAAATAACTTTTAAAGATGTGGCTGGTTGTAAAGAAGCAAAAGAAGAATTAAAAGAAATTGTGGATTTTTTGAAAAGTCCTAAAAAGTTTTTAGATATTGGAGCCCGAATTCCAAAAGGTGTTATTTTAACAGGTGCTCCAGGAACAGGAAAAACATTGCTTGCAAGAGCAGTAGCAGGTGAGGCGTCTGTGCCATTTTTTCATCTTTCTGGTTCTGAATTTGTAGAGATGTTTGTAGGGGTTGGAGCTTCTCGCGTGCGTGATCTTTTTAAAATGGCTAAAAAAGCGGCACCGGCAATAATTTTTGTAGATGAAATAGATGCTATAGGAAGAACAAGAGGAGGAGGATTTGGTGGAGGGAATGATGAAAGAGAACAGACACTTAATCAAATATTAGTGGAGATGGATGGTTTTGAACCGAATGATAAAGTTATAGTAATGGCCGCTACAAATAGACCTGATGTGCTTGACCCTGCACTTATTCGCCCTGGAAGATTTGATAGAAAAGTAATTCTTGATTTGCCTGATAGGGCAGATCGAGAAGCTATACTTGAAATTCATGCGTTAAAAAAACCATTAGCAGAAGATATAAATTTAAAATTAATTGCGGAGCGGACTCCAGGATTCTCCGGTGCTGATTTATATTCTTTGATGAATGAAGGAGCGATTTTAGCGGCGCGAGAGAATCGTAAAAAAGTTTTTCAATTTGATTTGATACGAGCAATAGAAAAAGTAATGCTCGGTCCTGAACGAAAAAGTCATTTGCTTTCTAAAAAAGAAAAAGAGATAACTGCTTATCATGAAGCGGGACATGCACTAGTTGCTTCTGTTTTGCCTTATGCTGACCCAGTGCATAAAGTTTCTATTATTGCTCGTGGTTCTGCAGGAGGATATACTTTAAAATTACCAATA
Source organism: Patescibacteria group bacterium (assembly GCA_038061035.1). Classification (GTDB taxonomy): domain Bacteria; phylum Patescibacteriota; class Minisyncoccia; order Phycocordibacterales; family UBA9973; genus UBA9973. Next base: position 437 of record JBBUAC010000009.1, on the reverse strand, counting down.
GAAGAAAGAAAACTTCAATCAAAAAAAGAATTTATAGATGATATTGCAATGTCTATGGGGGGATATGTCGCAGAGAAAATGATTTTTGGAGATATTACAACAGGCCCTTCTTCTGATTTGCAAGTAGCTACAAACCTTGCGAGAGCGATGGTAACTAGATGGGGAATGTCTGATGTTATTGGTCCTGTGGCACTTGCTTCTTCGGGAGGTAAAAGAGAATGGGGTGAGTCTGTGGATAAAGAATATTCTGAAACTATTTCTACAAAAATAGATGAAGAAGTAAGAAGAATAATAGATGATGGAATAAAGTCCGCTGAAAAAGTGCTTCTTGAAAACAGAAAAGCACTTGATGCAATTGCAAATAAATTAATAGAAGTTGAAACTCTTGAGAAAGATGAATATGAAAAAGTGATTATCGCTTATGGTATAATGCCAAA
>JBBUAC010000008.1:0-12354 GCA_038061035.1 Patescibacteria group bacterium | reverse complement strand
AATATGAAAAATATCGCATCAAGCAAGATAAAAGTTATATTTCTGATTTTGATGAGGTGGTTTTAAGAAGCTCGAAGGGAATAAAAGTACGAAAGTTAAAAAATAAATAAATTTAAAAAAGAAAAAGTCGCAAATGCGACTTTTTCATTAAGCATTCTTAAAGTATGGTGATTGTGATCCTGACCCACTTATCCATATCCTGAGGTATTATTAGAGATGACTGGTGTTGCAATTAGTTATTGAATGTACCCATGACCTCCTTATACACCTGATATAGTCCCCTTGTTTTTCCCCTTATTCCCCCCTATCCAACGTTGTGAGATTTACTTATGAAATCTTCTCTTTGATTATCAATAAAATCTTTAGCATCTTTTAGATTAGTAAAAGTATGCACACCATCTTCACCACCTTCTCCCTTAAACGAAGGAAAATTATGTTCTCCGTAGAATGATGTTTTTAGTGTGATAACCACTGACTCATCATTTTTCTGTAATTCAAAATCTAAATGCCAATCTCCCTTTTCGCCACTGTATGTTCCTGCAACAATTGTAGAATTCTGAACATATTCTTCTAAGGAACCTCATTTACTTTGTGTTTTTATTGTTTCCATAACTTTGTTTTTATTATCAATAATGTTTTGGAGAAGCAAAAAGCTCCTCATCAGCGATAGTCAAAAGACTACCCATACCCGTTTCCAGTTACGACCCAACAAAGGTTAACTCTGACGAGGAGTTCTTTACCTTTGTTGGGTTTTGCAACCGTGCCATTCTGATTTTTAAAGTTAAAATGGGTTAGGTCGGCTATTAATTTGTATACACAAATAGTAGCATTTTAGAAATCAAAATGCCACAAATTATCGAGTCAACCCATATTTTATGGACAAGTAGAAAACTCGTGCAGAACTTTGACCAAAAGACTTTTTTCGGGTAAGATGACCTTATGAGACAATCTAGATTGTTTACTAAAACTAAAAAAGAGGTTCCAACAGATGAAATATCAAAAAATGCGGAGCTTTTAATACGAGGTGGTTTTATCCATAAAGAGATGGCTGGAGTATATGATTATTTACCACTGGGTTTACGAGTATTAAAAAAAATTGAAAATATTATTCGTGAAGAAATGAATGCTATCGGTGGGCAAGAGGTATTGATGACTACATTACAAAATCCAGAAATTTGGAAAAAATCAAATAGATGGGATGAGGCGGTGGTGGATAATTGGTTTAAGTCCAAACTTATCTCTGGTGGAGATGTTGGTATTGCTAATACTCATGAAGAACCTATAACAGACATGCTTACACACTTTATACATTCTTATAAAGATTTACCTGTCTATGTTTATCAATTTCAAACAAAGTTCCGAAATGAATTAAGAGCAAAAAGTGGAATTATGCGAGTAAAAGAATTTTTAATGAAAGACCTTTATTCTTTTAATAAAAATGAAGAAGAATTTAAAAAGTTTTATGAACAATGTGCGGAAGCATATTTAAATATATTTAAAAAAATTGGCATAGGACATATAACTTATAGAACTCTAGCTAGTGGAGGTTCGTTTACTTCTGGTTTTACAGATGAATTTCAGACAATTTCTTCTGTTGGCGAAGATACAATTTATATTGATGAAGAGAAAGGCTTAGCTATTAATAAAGAAATTTATAATGATGAAAATTTAATAAAATATGGTTTTAATAAAGTAGCGATGAAAGAAGAAAAAGCAATAGAGGTAGGTAATATTTTTCCTTTAGGTACAAAGTATTCAGATGCATTAAGTCTTTCGTATTTAGATGAAAAAGGAGAAAAACAAAAGATAATTATGGGAAGTTATGGTATTGGGCTTGGAAGGCTTTTGGGAACAGTAGTGGAAGTTCTTTCTGATGACAAAGGCATAATCTGGCCTGAATCTATCGCTCCATTTGCTGTGCACTTGCTTGCTCTAGGTGAGGACGAAAATGTACAAAAAGAAGCAAATAAAATTTATGAAGATTTAGTAAAAAATAATATAGAAGTATTGTTTGATGATAGAAATTCTATATCCCCAGGTGAAAAATTTGCAGATGCTGATTTATTAGGTATTCCATTACGAATTGTTGTTTCAACTAGAAGTTTAAAAGAAAACGGTGTTGAAATAAAAAAACGTACTGAAGAAAAAGGAAAAATTATTTCTTTAGATGAATTATTAACTTTACTAAAAGCTAAAAGCTAAAAGCTAAAAGCTACTTAATGATGTTTAAAAAGTTTTATAAATTAATTTCAAATGATATTGGAATAGACCTAGGTACTGCAAATACTTTGGTGTATTTAAAAGGTCACGGTATTGTGATCAATGAGCCCTCAGTGGTCGCTGTCAATCAAAAAACCAATCAAATCCTAGCCGTAGGCACAAAAGCCAAAGAAATGCTCGGCCGCACTCCAGGGCATATCAAAGCTATTCGTCCACTCGTAGATGGTGTGATTTCTGATTTTGAAGTTACTGAAGAAATGCTTTCTTATTTAATAAATAAAGCTGATAAAATGTGGCCTAAATTGGCGCGTCCTAGAGTCGTGATAGGTGTACCGTCAGGCATTACAAATGTTGAATCACGAGCTGTTTATGATGCATCTCATAGCGCAGGAGCTCGAGAAGTTTTTTTAGTAGAAGAGCCGATGGCAGCCGCTATAGGTATTCGTCTTCCAATAAAAGATCCAGTGGGCTCTATGATCATAGACATAGGTGGTGGCACTACGGATATCGCTGTCATATCACTCGGTGGTATTGTAAAGTCAAAAAATATAAAGATAGCAGGCGATAAATTAAATACTGATATTATTACTTATATGCGAGATGAATTTAAAATATTAATAGGAGAAAAAACTGCAGAAATGGTAAAAATAGCACTTGGCTCTGTTTTGCCAATGAATTATATGGAAACAGAAGTTCGAGGACGAGATTTATTAACAGGTCTTCCTCGTGAAGTTGTCGTGACAGATTCTGATATACGTGAGGCAATTTCATTTTCTATAAAAGAATTAATTGAAGGAATAAAAGATGTTCTTGAGACTACTCCACCTGAGATTTTGTCCGACATAATGTATAGAGGTATTACTCTCTCAGGAGGCGGGGCTTTGCTTTTAGGATTAGACAGACTGTTGCAAAGTGTAGTGAAAATACCTGTTTATGTAGTAGATGATCCATTAACAGCAGTAGCTCGAGGTACAGGGATAATATTAGATGACCTTAATTTTTATAAAGATGTTTTGATCAGCAATCAAGATGAATTACCTCCTAGATAAAAAAATAAAGAAAAGGAAATATTTCATTTTTTTATTTATTGTTGTATTTTTATTTACTTTGTTTTATTTTAGAAATCCTGTTTTTTATAATTTTTCTAATGTGGCAAATAAAATATTTAGACCTATCATAACTATAGGCAACAATATCGCATCTAATTTTTCAAATATTAATATCATTTTTAATTCCAAACAAGCTCTTTCTTTGGAAAATAAAAATTTGAAAATAGAACTTGATATAAATAATGCTAAAATGACGAATTATAATTCTTTACAAGATGAAAATAATAAATTGAAAGAAATTTTGGGACGAAAAAAAGAAGATAAAAATTTTGTTTTAGGAACAGTTTTAAATAAAGTAAATCGTTCTTTATATGATTCATTTATAATAGACATAGGTCAAAAAAATGGAATTAAGAAAGATGATATGGTCTTTGTTTTAGGTAATATTCCTATTGGTAGAGTCGTAGAAGTGTTTGATAATTCTTCAAAAATAAGTTTATTCTCAAGTCCAGGACAAAAAACAGAAATTATAATTTCTGGTATAGAAAATTTTATAGAAATAATAGGGCGTGGTGGGGGAAATTTTGAAATAATTCTTCCAAGAGATTTTGATATTCCAAAAGGGACGAAAGTGGTATTACCAGGGATTGATTCTTATGTCGTAGCAATATCTGAAGCGATAATCTCTGATCCAAGAAATTCTTTTAAAAAAGTACTTCTCAAAAGTCCAATAAATATGCAAGAAATAAAGTTCGTGCAAGTGGATATACAAAATCAATAATGAATTTTAAAATACAAAAAAAATTGAAAGGTAATTTGGGTAGGGCTGGAATTTTGAGTACTCCGCATGGAGAGATTTTAACTCCTGCATTTGTGGCTGTTGGAACAAAAGCAACTGTTAAATCTTTAAATCCTGAACAAGTGCGTGAAGCTGGTGTTCAAGTAGTGCTTGGAAATACTTATCATTTATTTTTACAACCGGGAGATGAAATTGTAAGAGATGCAGGCGGAATAGGAAAGTTTATGAATTGGCGAGATGTTAATAAAAATATAGCACCTACAATGACAGATTCGGGCGGTTTTCAAGTTTTTTCTTTAGGTGTTGCTTACGGAAAAGATATTTCAAAATTAATTCATCTTACAAAAATAACAGACTCAGCACTTTTGATACCTGAGCGATTTGATGATAGTGATGCACCAAGACTTGCAAAAATAGGGGAAGATGGAGTTTCTTTTAAATCTCATTTAGATGGATCAATTCATTATATTACTCCAGAGAAATCTATACAGATTCAACATAACCTAGGTGCGGATATTATTTTTGCTTTTGATGAATGCACCTCACCAGCTGAAGATTTTAAATATCAAGAAGAAGCATTAGAGCGAACACATCGTTGGGCAGAGAGAAGTTTGAAGGAACATTTAAAAATAAAGCAGGAAGATGCTCTCCGTCATTCGCACTCTGTCTTGGAAGGGCAAGATCCATTAGGTAGTAGCGAAGATTCCTCCGAGCATCTTCCTGCTTTATTTGGCATCGTGCAAGGTGGTAGAGAAGAATCTTTACGAAAAAAATCTGCAAAAATAATTTCTGAAATTAATATCGATGGAGTTGGTTTTGATGGATATGGTATTGGAGGAAGCTTTGTAAAAGAAGATATATCTTCCGCTGTCCGATGGGTTAATGAAATATTGCCCGAAGAAAAACCTCGTCACTTGCTCGGTATCGGTAAGCCAGAGGATTTTTTTATGGGAATAGAAAATGGAGTGGATTTATTTGATTGTGTTTTACCCACCAGACTTGGTCGCAATGGTACTCTTTATACAAAAAATGGAAAAATAATTATTACTAATACAAAATACAGAAATGACCATACTAGAGTAGAGGATGACTGTGAGTGTTATACTTGTAAAAATTATACAAAAGCTTATATTGCTCATCTTTTCCACGGAAAAGAAATGCTTGCTGGTACACTTTCCTCAATTCACAATTTATATTTCATAGTGAATTTAGTAAAAAAAATTCGCGAATCTATATTAGACGATACTTTTTTTATATATAAAAAAGAATTTCTCAAAAATTACAAAAAATAAAAAGATTATGTTTTATTTAATTTGTTATAAATACCACTATTCTATATAGAATAAAATAATATAGTATTTAGTAGTTTATAATAAAGACGGCCGTCTCTATTGTGAATTTATAAAATGTGCTAATATTATAAACATGCGATTGATTGATAAAGAATCAAATTCTGGAAAAATAATTCGTGCACTAGGTATGGGTATTGGTATATCTATTGCTTTGTCTAATAGAAGAACAAGTTATAAGATGACAAAGATTTTGATTAAAGAACTTTTTGGTTTAAATAAACAATCTAAAAACTTTAATAAATATTTTTCTAAACTTAGAAGACAAAAATTAATTTATATTAAAGAAATTAATAATGATCATGTGGTTTCTCTTACAGATAAAGGAGAAGAAATTTTACTTAGGTTTAATTACGAAAATTTAGAAATAAAACAAAAGAAAATATGGGATAGAAATTTTCGTATGATTATTTTTGATATTCCAGAGAAAAAAAGAAGTGCTAGAAATTCATTTAGAGAAAAAATGAAAGAATTAGGTTTTGTAAAATTTAATGATAGTGTTTGGGTTTATCCATATCCATGTCAAAAAGAGATTGATTTTATCGCAAATTATTGGGGAATAGGGAAATATGTTCATTTTGCATTAGTAAAAGATATCACTAATAGAGATCGTTTAGAAGACTATTTTAATTTATAGAAATATAATTAGTTCATAATGAAGACGGCCGTCCTTATTGTGAACTTAGTTATTTTTTGTTAATTATTTATAAGAATAAAATAAAAATTATTGTGTTAATATATATTTATGGAAAATCAATTAGAAAAAGGATTTTATTATCATTATAAACATAATTTAAATGGTCCAATTAATAATTATGCTTATGAAGTTTTGAGCACTGGATATCATACTGAGATTGCTGGTTTTGATGAAAGTGCTATGGTTGTGTATAGGCCACTTTATGAAAACGCAACTGTATATAAAATAGGCAAACACTGGAATATACGCCCACTTAAAATGTTTTTAGAAAAAGTAATTAAGGACAAAAAAGTTTTTTCTAGATTTACTAAAATAACAGATTTTAAAATTATTGAAAAACTCTCTGAAATTCGTGATCAGATGTATAAATAAAAAACTATATAAATTATTGCATTTTTTTGACAAATTGCTATAATGTTGTGATTATATGGCAGAAAAAAAGAAAAAAAAACAAAGCAAGAATTGGAGGAAATTTTGGAAACTTGGAGTAGAAGAGTGGAATACTCAGTTTTTCGATGTGAATAAAGATGGAAATTTGATAGTTACTGAAGGACATCATATTTATAATATAAATGCTCTTGCTAAAAAATATGATACTCCTCTCCAGATTATTTTTCCATTTATTATTGAAGATAGATTGAAGGACCTTATCGGTTATTTTCAAGCTTATATGAAGATCTATGGATATAAGGGTAAGTTTTTTTACCATTATCCAATGAAAGTAAATCAAAATAAAGAATTCATTCTTCCTCTTTTGTCTGAAGGAGCAAATCTAGAAGTAACATCTGCTAATGAACTTTATTTAGTAAAAAAACTTTGGGAAGGAGAGAAATTTCATGGCAAGATCAGAGTTCTTTGCAATGGACCAAAGACAGACCCGTATTTAAGTTTGATAGAAGAATTACGAGCAAAGGGTATGAATATAGTACCTATCATAGAAGGTGAAGAAGAGATAGAAAGAGTTTCAAAATACAAAGGTGATGTAGGTGTGCGAGTTGATTTAAATATTAAAGCTGATACTCATTGGGATAAAAAGTTTGACCGTTTTGGTCTTTCAGAAAAAGATGTTTTAGATTTGAATAAGATGAAAAATCTTAAAATATTGCATTACCACTTAGGTTCACAAATAAAAACACAAAAAAGTATAATGGACGGCATAAAGCATGCTTTTAATATTTATGTAGAATTACAAAAAACACATCCATCACTCGACACACTCGATATTGGTGGTGGATTTAGTATTCCTTATGAAAAAAAGAAATTTTATAGAGCAAAAAATGTATCTAGTAAAATAGTAAAGTTATTAAAAAATTTATCTGATAAGGCTGGGATTAAACATCCAAATCTCGCAGTAGAATGGGGACAATACATCGTAGCTCCTGCGCAAGTCACAGTTTATAAAGTAATTTCAGAAAAGAGTATTTTGAAAGCAAATGCAAAATCTTGGTATATTGTAGATGGTAGTTTTATAAATGATATAAAAGATGTATGGGCTATTCATCAAAAATTTCATATTATACCAGCAAATAATATGCAAAGTTCTTTAAAGACTACATGGCTCGCAGGAAGTACTTGTGATTCTGATGATAAATATACTGCAGGAGGAAATTATATTTTATTACCAAAACTTCACGAAGATAAAGATCAATTCGTCGCTATTTTAGACACAGGAGCGTATCAGGACAGCCTTTCTTCGCATCATTGTCTTTTGTCTTTGCCTATGAAAATAGTAGCTCAAGATGGTATGATCAGAATAGTGAGAAAAAGAGAAAGTCCTGAGGCTATAGGCAAACTTTTTGGTTGGAATAATGGCGATAGTAAATAATTTTATAGAAAATATGAAAAAATTTTTTAATTTTACTATAGTTGTTTTGTTTTTTATTCTTCTGGGTTTTTTTGTTAATGAAAAAAATATTTTTCAAAAAGAGTCTCTTGGTTTCAATAAAATATCAATCTCGGGACCGGGACGATATATTTTTTTTGGTGATATAAAAGTAAAAGTAGAAATAGTAGATACCGTAGAATCACGTGCACTGGGTCTTTCAGGCAGAGCGGAATTAAAAGATGGTAATGGTATGCTATTTGTTTTTGATGATGTCGGAAAATATAATTTTTGGATGAAAAATATGAATTTTCCAATAGATATAATTTGGTTGGGAGAAGACGAGAGAGTTATTTATATAAAAGAAAATGCATTACCAGAATCATACCCTAGCACTTTTGGTGGAGATGAATATTCCAAATACGTATTAGAAGTTCCTTCTTTTTTTGCACAAAAAAATAATATTAAAATAGGGGATAAAATAGAATTTTTAAAATAATAAAAAAAGTGCATTATCAATTTTTTTTCGACGCGCATATTTGCCTGTTGGCAAATTGCTATGCTCGGCTCGTCAGCCTGTGCAATGTCTCAAAAAAATTATAATGCACTTTTTTTATTTCTGTATTACGTAAGTAGTGCGTGATAATTTTTTGACTACTATTGCTATAATTAAAATAAGTAAAAGCAATACAAGCCAAGTACCGAGTGTATTTGGTAAGAATGTAGCACCAAATAGGGGATTTGCAACATTATTAGTATTTACTGTTCTATTTGTATTTTGATAAACAGGTACAGTGTTTTGATAATTTGTTGACTGATTTGTATATACAGTAGGTTGTGTTTGATTTATATATCTTGTATTTGTTGCACTATAATTTGTATTTGTGAAGTTAGAGTTATTGTAAGAAACATTGTTGTTTTGCCCCATTGTGTTAAAAGATAATATATTACCTTTTATTGTACTTTTGCCATCATTTGTTATCACTCTGAAATAATAAACTGTATTTGGAGAAAGATTGTTTATAATTGCTCCAAATGGAGATTCTTGATTTGATGATCCCACATATTCGTGTTCTGTTTCATTCCATGTACGAAAATTTGGATCAGTACTATATTCAAACCATGCAGTAGTCGTCTTTCCACTCGGATTGAGGGAAGAATTCAATGTTACAGAAGAAGTATTGTATTCTGTATATTGCATATTGTTTGTATTAGTATTTGTCATATATGAGTTTTGCGCTTCTGCTGTACTAGAGGATAAAACAATTATACTTAAAGCAAATAATGATATTATTAATTTTTTTGTATTTTTGTTCATATTTTTTTTATTTTATTTTTTCTTCAGGTTTTGGAATACTACTGATAACAATGTTTTGACTTTTTGTGCTATCATATGCCCATTTTGCTGCAAGAAGAATTAAAAGAATTATTAGTAATATCACGAGCCATCCGACTAAAGTATTTGGCAAGAAAGTGGATCCGAATACAGCAGCACCTGCTAGATTGAGACCATCACCGATTGTATTTTTTGAATAAGCAAATACTTCCTCTTGATTGTTTGTGTTGTTGTCTTCAGTATAAGTGTATGCGAGGTTCCCTGTAACAACTATTATTTTACCCAATTCTGCAGTATTTATTACTTTGAAAGACACAAGCACACTACCTTCTTCTTGTGGAGATAGATTGCTAATATCTACTACAACAGTATTGTTTTCTGTAGAGAAATACCCTCTAGTAGTTTGATTGAATAATAACTCTCTCGGAACAGCTATTTGTAATACTACGTCACGAAGGAATTTTGAAGATACATTTTTATAATTTACAACATACTCCATAATTTCTCCAACCCTTGCTATTTCTCCATTTCTGTTGATATTTAGAAATACAAGTGATGGTTTAGATATTCCACCTGTGTCTATATTTGTATTAGTATTCGTATTTGTTACGACATCTCTATATACGATTTTAGTTGTAGTTGTATTAGTGTTTGTATTTGTATTTATTACAGTAGCAGTATTTGTTCTAAAGCTTACAATAGTGCCCTTTGATATTCCGTATTGATTTGTGGAGACTGCTCTATAGTAATAAATCGTATTTGGAGAAAGTCCGAAAAGACTTGAATAAAAAGGATTTGATTGTAAATTTCCAATGAACCCTGTTGTAGTTGTGTTTCCAAGTGCTTGAGTTGTGCCCCATTCAAAATATCCATTTGTAGATATATTGTTTCCATTTGAAAGACTTAAACCATTTAGTCTTGCACTAGTTTGTCCTATATTTGTAGCAAGTGTTGTGATGGTAGTATAAGTACAATCAGTTCCTACAGTACATTGATTTGGAATAACATTGCCTGTTGTAGTTGTGAATGTTAAAGTATTTCCGTAAATTGTGCCATTGCTATTTTGAGCTGCAGCGCGAAAATAATAAATTGTATTTGGTGAAAGGCTGGACAATGATTGATTTATATTAGAAGCATAACTTCCTTGAGATATTCTAGAAGTAGAATTGTAAAGGTTATTATATGTAGGACCCCATTCAAACCATCTTGTAGCAGAAGATCCACTTGGGTCAACATAACCATTTAATAATGCGTAATTTTCTCTTACATTAGAAGCTCCGTAAGTGGTAACATTTGGAAGATTTGTATTACCACCACAATTATATGTACAACCATTATAATTTGAAAGAGTAGCGAAGCTCATTTGATTGCCATATACTAATTGGCCATTGTTTCCTTGTGCTACTGCTCTGTAATAATAAGTTGTATTTTGGGAAAGTCCACCCAATACATAATTGTAATTAGTTCCAGAAGTTGAACCATAATTGTTTTGTGGAGTTATATTTCCATAATTTCCATTTGTGCCCCATTCAAACCATGCAGTTATATTTGTATTATTATTTGAATTTACTAAGCCATTTAGAGTCGCATAATTTGTGCCGACACTTGTAGCACTATTTGTGTTTACAGAAGGAGGATAATTTGGTTGATTGGCTACATATATAGTAATAGAATTACTAGATTGTCCAGAACTATTTGAACAAGTTATAGTATATGTAGTTGTATTTCTCAATGCCCCAGTATAAAAACTACTTGCATAAATACTTTTTGATCCTGCCCAGCCATTTGTCCCACCAGAAGCATTACAAGAAGTTGCATTATAACTTGGATACCAATAAATATCTGTACCTTCATTATAAGGTAGGTCTGTTCTTGTTGCTCTTATTGTTACAGTTGGAAGTTGTACTGGTGGAGGTGGTGGAGGTGGTGGAGGAGGAGGTGGTAGTTGATTTCTTACAGTAACAGTTACTGAGTCATTTGCATAACCACTTGCATTTGTACAAGTTATATAATAAGTCGTAGTATTTATTAAATTACCTGTATAGAAAGTTCCATTTATATTTCTTGATCCATTCCAATTATTTGTTCCCCCTGTTGCATTACATGAAGTTGCATTATTTGAATTCCAAGAAATTGTACTTGCACCATTATAATTTACTAAAGTTGGATTAGCAGAAATATTTACAGTTGGAAGTTGCACAGGCGGTGGTGGTGGAGGAGGTGGTGGAGGAGGAGTAGTTCCAGTTATACATTTATAAGACATTACAGTATTTGTGTAATTACTTTGTTCATAAACTCTTTCTCTTTTAAATGTATTAATAGTTTCCATTCTGTAAGCTATTGCTTCTGTAATATTTGGATACCATTTTTTACAATATGAAATTCTTCCTTCATTACTTTCTACTACACCCGAGACTCCATCTGGATCAGAAATCCAATTACCTTGTCTGTCTGTATGTTGACCTACCTTACCTCCCCAACCTGCTATGCGTGGTGTCGGGTCTAGTGTAGGAGGAGTAACAATATTTTCTGTTGTTGTAAAAGAAATCCAAGGACCCCAAGTTGTTCCAGTTGCATTATTTGCTATAATTCTAAATTTATAAGTTGTATTTGGAGTAAGCCCTGAAAGATTATAAGGAGTCATAGTGACATCATCAAGACCACTTCCAATATTTTGGGAATTAAGTTGTGTGTCATCTAGATAAAGTACAAACCAAGCATTAGTATTTAAACCACTTGGATTAAAAATACCATTTAGTTTTGCGCTAGTTTGAGTTATGTTTGTTGCATTTGCAGATACATATCCTGGTGTATAAGCAGATACATTTTGAACGCCGACCAAGAAAAGACCCAAAACAAATACTATTGATATGATTTTTTTCATAATATTTTGCATATTTTTATTTATCCCGCTTTTGCAAGCAAGATGTTGTTAATTTATCTTATTTGACTTTATTTGATAATGCTGTTTAAATATTTTTTAATAAACACATCTTATCACAGTTTGCAAAGAATGTCAAATTCAGGAACTCAAAAATCCTACACACTTGAGTTGTGATAGAAAGAGGAAAATTACAATCTA
>JBBUAC010000007.1:1439-5649 GCA_038061035.1 Patescibacteria group bacterium | reverse complement strand
CTCTATATGTTGCAAGAAATGTTCAGGGGAGTACTGCCTTTTGTGAGCTTAACATATGAAAATGGCAGTGCCACTTGGTATCAAGGAAAAATATATCAACATATAAATAGTTTTAAATATTTACAAAATATTTTTTCAAAACTAAAACAAGAAGCAAATAAAAACAAAAATGTGAAAGGATTTGAACCAAAAGAATTTATAATTACAATTCACTGCGAAGATAAAGTAAAAGAAATAGAAGATATTGTTAGTAAAGATAAAAATCTTTATACACTTTGGAATGGGGAGTCCTATGATATAGGAATAAAAAAACATCAAACAAAAGCACTTGGTTTGAAAGAAGTCATAAAAATTTTTAAATTAAAAAAAGAAAATACTATGGCTATTGGGGATAATTATAATGACCAAGAATTATTAGAAGCAAGTGGTATACCTATATCTGCCGACAAGACCCGAGCAAAAGGAAAATTCTTTGTACCTCTTTCAGGTGAATTTTTACCAGCAGATAATCTAATGCAAAAAATTCTCATGTTAAAATCATAACTCATCTTTCTATGTTTACTATCCTGACGGCCGTTAATATAGTAAACATAAATAAAAATATTAATTTTCTTTAGAAAATTCTTTATAAAAAGCAATTTGATTTTCTGCTCGTTTTTTATTTTGTTCAAATAAACTTTTGTATTTTGATGAATCAAGTTTCCAATAACTTTCATTAAAAGCGTCTGTTATCCATCGGGCAGAAAGTCCTAAAGCAATAATTTTAACTCCATATGGAATGGAATTCTTTTCTGCTTCAGTAAGAAATGTTGCTGTAGAAAAATATCCGTCTAACGCCATATTATATATTTCTCTGTCAAATTTTACAATTTCTGTATCTTCCGCGCCCGACATACACCAACTACGCAAAGCATCTCCGAGTTCTATCGCAATATTAGATTTCATTAATGTATCAAGATCAATGAGAGCAAGAACTTTACTGCTGTCCTGATTAAATAACACATTGCTAATTTTTAAATCCTGATGAGTAATGCGAACAGGTAAATTAGATACATCAAATCCTGTTATAATTTTTTGATACTCTTCTAATACACTTTCTCCAAGATCTTTCAATATTATATATTTTTCAGTTTTCATGTTTTCTAAAAGAGTTTCTTTTAAATTTTCCATATCAAAATCAGTATCATGATAATGGGGAATATTGTATTTAAAATGATAGTGACAATCTGAAAGTGCAGTATGAAATTTCCCTAAGAATTTTCCAGCTTCATATGCTTGTTCTTTAGATTCTAAACTGACAAAAATAATTCCTGGTATATAAGTAAGCATCCTCCACCAAGACATACCGTCAATTACAAAAAGTTTTTTGTCTAAAGTTTTGACTACTTCTTGAGTCAAAATATTTTTAAACACAAGATGCTTCGTTATGATTTCAATATTTTCCATTACTAAAGGATCAATAATCTTACTCATTTTTTGCAATATATAATATTTGTTTTCATATATCACGAAGACTCGATAAGTCTGATTGATAGCACCCGACCCAAATTCCTCAAAGGAGACCTCGATTCTATCAGGAAAATATTTTTTTAAAACTTCTTCTATGTTCATAGTAATTAAATTACAAAATAATATCTAAAAATGTAGAACAATGTTTATGATCAAGAAGGACTTGTCTCATTGCTATTTTTCGTGATTCAGCATATCTCATTCTAAAAAAATCGTCGTCCCCTAATGCCATTTTATCACTTGGAACTCGATTCATAAAATAAGTTTCTATATATGGTAAAGTTTTTCGTACTTCATCAAGCTCGAGACCATTGTTCTCAACAAAAATTACTTTTTGACAATCTTGTGTATATTCTTTTAATATACCAACTTTGCCTTTTTCTTCTTTTGTATATTTAATAACATCCATTATTTTATCAAAACCAACACCAGTAACTTTTTTATTCTGCCAAGAAACTGCGCCAAATGATAAAAGCATAAGTTTATATCCTTTATCTTTCGCTTGTTTTAAAACAGACAAAACATCAGGATAGAGATATTTACTAAAATCTATATTTTTTTCAAATTTTTTTATTTCTTCTAAAGAACAAGGCTTGTATTTCAAAATTTTTATTAATTCATTTCTATGAGTCTCCAATGAATATCCTATCTTTGCTGCCTTTTCATAAGACTCTTCCCATGCTTTAATTGGTATATCAAATTCCCTTAACATCCTCTGCCTAATCTCAAATAACAAAAAAGCATCCGTGTCGTAGCAAGTATGATCAAAATCAAGCACTAAAATTTTATCTCTGGGTGTAAATTTTAAAAACATGTGATCCATTGTACACCATATTGACTTTAAACTCCTAATAAGCTAAAATCTCTATATCAAAGTATCACTTTGTATTTATTTAGAAAACCAATTGCGTGAAAGAATAAACAACCAAATACGAGCAAAAGAGCTTCGTGTTATAGATAATGATAATCAAAATCTAGGTGTTTTAAGTATAAAAGACGCATTAGATTTAGCACATAGTAAAGACTTAGACTTAATTGAAATATCACCAAATGCAAACCCACCTATTGCAAAGATAACTGATTTTGGTAAATATCAATATGAAATAAATAAAAAGTTAAAGAAAGCTAAAGCTAATGCAAATCCTACTGAAACAAAATCAATACAAATAAAGATAGGTACTGGGGACCATGATCTAGAACTTAAAGCGAAAACCACTGGAAAATGGTTAAAAGAAGGTCATAGAATAAAAATTGAACTTTTCCTTGCAGGACGAGCAAAATATATGAATGAAAAATTCTTAAAAGAAAGATTGGACAGAATACTTCATTTAATAACCATAGATTATAAAATATCTGAACCTTATAAAAGAGGGCCGAGGGGGTTGATGATAACAATAGAAAAAGCTAAATAATTAATAACAAACTAGGCATTAGGCCCTAGGCACTAGCAAAAAATGCTAATGCCTAATGCCTAAAGCCTAAACCATGAAAACAAATAAATCATTTTCAAAAAGATTAAAAATTACAAAAAACGGTAAGATAATTTCTCGTAAGCCAGGTTTTAATCATTTCAATGCTAAACAATCACGAAGTAAACAATTAGCAGGACGCAAGGGTAGAAATTTTATAATTAAAAATAAACCAAAAAGTCACTTATTACCATTTAATTAAATTAACAATTAAAAATTACGAATTACGAATTCAAATTCCTAATCCGTAATTGAAAATTCGTAATTGATTTATGACCAGAGTAAAAAAAGGAGTACACGCACTAAAAAAAAGAAGAAGTGTTTTAAAACAAACAAAAGGAATGCGTCACGGACGAAGTACTAAAGAGCGTCAAGCAAAAGAGGCAATATTGCATGCTGGAAATTATGCTTTTGCTCACAGAAAAGATAAAAAATCACACAATAGAAAACTTTGGAATATAAAAATAAATGCAGGTTCAAGAGAGCTCGGTATGTCTTATTCTAAACTTATCGGTGCTCTTAAAAAGAAAAAAGTATTGCTTGACCGTAAAATTCTATCTGACTTTGCAGAAAATAATCCTCTAACTTTTAAAAGAGTACTAGAGAGTTTAAAATAAATTTAAGTTGTTTTATAACTACTAGCAAAGTAAAGTTACACTTTCCCCTCTTTTAGGTGCATAAGCTTCTAGTCCTAGATTGTCTCTAATTTTTTGTACTAAAAACATTGATGATTTTGGTTCTCCCATAACAACAAAAATTTTTTTAAGATTATCTTGCATTTCTCCTACAAAATCAATAAGTCCATCACTGTCTTTATGACCAGAATATCCAAAAATATTTACAATATGTGAACGAACTTTTATATATTCTCCTCCTATACGTACTTCTTTCATTCCTTCTTGAATAAATCGTCCTGGAGTACCCAAAGATTGATAACCAGTTAAAAGAATCGTGTTATTTGGATCTGGTAAATAATACTTCTCATGATGAACTATTCGCCCACCTAAAGACATACCACTTCCTGCAATAATTATTTTTGGATTAGGTACATTATTTATCATTTTTGATTCTTCAGTATGCAATGTAGAATGTAATCCAGGGAAATCAAATAGATATTTATCCTGTATCATCGTTTCTTTTGCTTTATCATTAAAATAATCTTTATACATCTTGAAAACTTCAGTTAAACGGATAGCAAGTGGTGAATCAAAAAAAATAGGCATAATGGGTAT
>JBBUAC010000007.1:0-1339 GCA_038061035.1 Patescibacteria group bacterium | reverse complement strand
TTTTTATTATACTAAATTTTCCTTTTTATACATAATTCTTTTTAAGAAATAAAAAAGTGCAGATAATCCTCCTAATAAATCCAAAACAATATCAGAAAAAGTGTCCAGCACATCAAAAAGATTTTTAGTTATAGATTTATTTACTAAAATTTCAAAAATTTCCCACATAATTCCGACTATTAAAACACCAAAAAGAACTTGTGCAATAAATTTAAAATTTCTTTTATCGAGTAATGTCTCACTTATCTCTCTTTCTTTCAATGTAAAAAGCCAAATAAAAACAAGAGAAAGCCAAAATCCACCCAAAAAATGCATAGGTATATCAAGCCATAAAAGTAGAGAATACCAATGAAGCCACAATGCAAGACTGTTTATTATAAAAATAAAAAAAATAAGTAGTGCAAAACGTATAAAAAGCTTTTTTCTATTCATTGTAGTATTTTATCATTAAATAATTAGATAATAAAGAAAAAATCCGCTTTCTAAGATAGCGGACGGATCATTTCTTAGGGCTATTTCTAACTTATTACCATAGCTTAAAGCTACGTGGGTATCAGACGATAAGGGCCAAAGCCAATTTCGATCGAGATTCCCGAAGATTAGTGTTCTAGGTAATAATTAAAAATAACCCTATTTAAATTCTATCAAAATTTTGCACTTTTATCAACTAGACGAATATGACTTTATGTTTTAAAATTATTCGTCTACACCAAAACGTTTATAATTATATATTGTTGTATCACTAAACCAATGCTTTATTTCATGTTCTGCTTCTTCTGGTGTTTCTGAACAATGTAATATATTCGCAACTGCGCGTTTTTCTTTATTTGCCAATGCGGGCGAATCTATAGAAAAATCTCCTCTAATAGTACCCACTGCTGCTTTATATGGCAAAGTATCTCCTGCAAGTTTACAAACAATATCTACAGAATGAACTCCTTGAATAATCATTTTTACAAGAGGAGCACTTATCATATAATCTACTAACCATTTACGGACATTAGGACCAATTCTAGCAGGATCAGCAGTATCAAAATCAACCAATAAATCATAACCATACTTTTCATAAGTACTTGCAGTTTTAGTACCAAGTCTTGTTATCCATTCCTCATTCTTTGGATAATGATTGTCCATTTGATCATATAGTGGCTGAAACATCTCCAAAGCAACAATTTTCAAATCACGCTGTTCAAAACGCTTAATAACTTCACCAATTAATCCTTTTCTAACACCATCAGGTTTTATCATTACAAATGTTAATTCTTCTTTTGGATGTTTCATATTAATAATATAGCAGAAAAAAAATAATTTTGCAAAATTATTTTTAAAATCGTAAAAT
>JBBUAC010000006.1:11359-13689 GCA_038061035.1 Patescibacteria group bacterium | reverse complement strand
AAAGATTCACTAAAAGAATTTTTTTCTCATCCATAATTTTTCTAAAATTAAAAACGGAATTTTGTTGAAGTACGACAGGACGCATAATATCGTTGCTGATAAAATTGTCAAATTTTGAAGATATATATGGTACAAAGTTCGCCAATGATTGATCACCAGAGGTTTCTTCTGCTGAAACCCAAAATTGCTTGATAATTGGATTTTTACATTTTGCAAGTTTCAAATCACGAAATTCTTTGTCTGCCAATACTCGAGTAATTTCAAGCAATGTAGAACCAGATTCGGGATCTTCCATAACCAAAAATGCACTATTTCTAAAATATTGTTCAAACATTGCACCACCTCCCACTTTCATATCAAAAAGTTTATTAAAAATACCCATCATTTCATTTACCACAAATGTTTTTTGCTCTGGATATTTTGGGTCATATTCAAGCATATTGAGCCCCATAGGACGCGCAATATAAGCAGGATCAAAATAGATAACATCATCAATACGCTCTTTTGGAATACGAGAAAGTATAGTCTGAATATCTGTGCCATGTGGATCAATATAACAACAACCATCTCCATTTTTTATATCTTGTGTAATCATATTGAGTAAAATATTAGTCTTACCCGTACCCGTCTGACCTATAACATAAAAATGTCGCATTCTGTCTTCACGCCCCATATGAACTACAGTATCTTTGTCACGATAATTATTTACTCCCAAAACAATACCTTCTTTTACTAAATCAATAGGAGCGGGTGCTATACCAGAACGTGCTTCTTTTAATTGTGGTTGACCTAATATGCCAACTGGAAAATGAAAAATAGAAGAAAGCTCTTTTAAATTGAGTGGTAATATCTTCTCTTGAGAGAAGGTGCGATATGAAAAATCATGGAAAAGTCTTTTTAAATCATTGCCATATACTTTTTCAAAAACAAATGAATTGCTCGCGGGCTCTGTAAATTGATTGAAGGAAGACTCTACTTCAGACAATATAGCTTCTGCTCTTTCTTTTGTATCAGAAGATGTGATGATGCGAATGTTGGCTTTTAAAATACTACTTTTTAATTTATTCCCTATTTTTTCTGCTGCACCTTCGTCCACTGCACGCCTGCCTTCCATGTTTTTATCTTTTTTATTTTCTTCTTTTTTATGTCCAAATAATAAATTCTTAGAAACACTCCATAGTGCTTTGTGAAATTTATAAAAATTATCAGCAGCATGTTTGACTGACATTCCATCTTTTACATCATCTAGAATCATATGAAATTCATTTATAAATTTTTCTCCAGCAGGGGCGACTACGAGCTGTATAGCAACACCCTCGCCTATAGTTTTTAATTTAGAAAAAACATTCAAAATAGTATTCATCGGATCATGGTCTATATTGTCATAAGTTTTGATCGGCAACATGGGGCGTTCCGACAAACTTGCATATGCTCCAGCTGAAAAACCATTTTCATGAAAAATATTATAATCATCTGTCACTTCTTTAATTTTCGCATCATGATAATATGCTAAAACTTGTTTTTCAAAAAGGGATATATGCTTATTTGATATAGCAACATAAATAATAACTTCATCGCTGTCATTACTGAGCGCTATCTCTATAGTAAAATAATTCTCTTCTGTATTTCTTTTATCTTCTGAAATAGATTGCATTCCAGCATAAAATTGTTCCATTGCGCCGATAAATTCTTTAAACCCTTTTTGTTTATCTGCATCAATCATAGGAGGTGGCAATGTAATTTCAAAAAGCGTCATATTTAAAGATTTTTTTAAAGGAGTTCCTTCTTTTAAATCAAAAATAACTTGGCCATTTTTTAAATATTGTATTAGAAGCCGATGAAAATCATCATCAATGTGTGGACTATTCATTTTCTCTACTACAGAAAATGCATTTCGTACACCTTTGGTTACCACAATACCCAAAAGCTCTTCCATTATTATATCGTGCATTTCTGGTTTTAATTTCAAAACAATACTTTCTGTATCTTTTTCTTTTAGTAAATTATCTGTATGTATTACATTCCCTTGTGGAATTTCTTTATATTCTGAAATAATATCTTTTGTTGCATTTTCTTTTGCATGTTCAAAATGCCCTCTTTGTATAAGTTCTTGTTCTCTTTTAGAAATATGAGCACGCAAATAACTAAGCTCCTCCTCTGGAGTCTTAAACTTCGGCATTTCTTTTAAAAATGAGTTTTGCATATTTTGCATTATTTAATTATACAACAAAAAATTTTGTTTTTAAACTATTTTGTGTTATTGTATAGACATATATGAAAAACTTAAACAAAAAAACAATTACATCATTTGCTGTGTTTGAACCAGCAAT
>JBBUAC010000006.1:0-11259 GCA_038061035.1 Patescibacteria group bacterium | reverse complement strand
TGGGACATTTCTAGCAATAGTTAGACAATCTAAAATTTCAAAAAAAGACTGGATTTTATAAAAAGGCAAAAATAAAAACCTATTTAAATTTTTATTTGTTTAATTATTTTGTCAATACCTCTGGCCCCTCCTCTGTTATTAAAATCGTATGCTCAAAATGCGCGCTATTCTTGCCGTCGGTAGTACGGAAAGTGTATCCATCTTTATCTAATATTAAATTTTTAGTTCCTAAATTTAGCATCGGCTCTATGGCTATAACCATACCAGATACAAGTTTATCTCCTGTTCCTTTTTTACCAAAATTCGGAATATACGGATCTTCGTGTATAGCACGCCCTACTCCGTGACCTGCAAGAATTTCTACTATTCCATATTTATATTTTTGAGAGCGAATAAAATTCTCTATCGCATAACCAATGTCGCCAACTCTATTTCCTTCACGAGAGACGCTAATACCTACTTGCAAAACTTGCTCTGTAATTTCTAAAAGTTTTTTATTTTGCTCATTAACATTACCTACAGCCACAGTGAGAGCCATATCAGTAAAAAGTCCTTTGTGTTTTAATCCTAAATCTATTGAAACAATATCTCCTTCTTTTAGAATTTTATCTTTTTTTGGTATACCGTGTACTACTTCTTCGTTGACGGATACACACAAGCTTGCAGGGTATGGAGTTTTTACGCCCTCTGGTGTGTAATTTAAAAATGCTGGCTCATCTCCATATTCTCTAATTAATTTTTCCGCATATATATCTAATTCTTTCGTTGAAATACCCGGCTTTATCATATCTTTTATTTTATATAAAATAGTAGCAAGTCGTTTTCCTCCTTCTTTCAATATTTCTATCTCTTCTTTTGTTTTAATTATTATTGACATATAAATTTATTTTGTTATACTTATTCTATAAACAAGAAAGAGACCCTAGATGTGTTCCGGCACATTCGGGGGCTTTTTCATTTTTGTCTTAATTTTTCAATAAATTGATCTAATATTACAATCGGCACATTTGTTTTTCTTAATAAAAGTGATAAATACTTCCTATTTGGAGATACTATAGTAATGGGAATATGTTTTTCTTTCAAAAATTCTACAATACAATGATAATCTCCGTCACCTGATACGAGCACAGCCTTTTCTAACTTATTTTCATAAAAATCTCTAGCCATAGCTAGAATAAGTTCTCCATCTATATTTCCTTTTGTTCTTCCTTCTTTACTGATAACAGTAGGCTTAAAAGAAATATTATAACCAATACTTTGTAAATGATTATATAAATCAGCATAGTCTGGAATAAGACCCATAAAAAGTATAGCTCTAGAAACATTAAATTTATCACGAAGCCATGAACGAAATGATTTATAATCAAGCTTCCATTCGCTTTGTTCTATTCCAAATTTAAGATTCGAAGCATCTATGTAAGCTGTGCAATTTTTTTGCATAAATATATTATATCATTTTTAATACACCTCCTGCTGATAATCCCAGTAACAGAGCAAGCTCGCTACGGGGCAGGCATTTTTCTAATATACTTCTTGTTGGTAACACCGCTCACAATATATTATTGGAGAATAGTTTTCGTCATAAACAGTTTCAATTTCTAAATTGCATTTTGAACAATAGCGCTTGATTGTTTGAAGTGGTGGACGCTTTAAAAATCTTCTCTTGTGCCGTACATCAAAACAAACTCTTGGTAAGGGTAAATCCATTCGTCGATAAAAAGCAAGCTCGTTTTCTGTAATTCTATATGCCCCGGTAGAATATTCTTTTTCTTTCTCTGCGCAAGCGATAACTTCTTTTAATATAGAATTATCAACTTCAGCTATTGTTTCTGGTAAATTATTTCCTTCGATAGTCGTCGAATAATTTTTCTTTTCTCTATCTTTCCAACGATATCCCTTTACTAATGCTTCCTCTTTAATCAAAGGATAATAATCCTGCGCTGCAGTTTCGTTGTAAGCAAAAGCTGAAAGTTCGTCTGGAAAATGCTCTCCAAATCTATACTCTATTCCTCTTTGATCTATGTATGGCATTTCTTTCATGTGTTTAATAATTTTCGGCACCAGTATTTCGTATTCTTCTTTAGTATATCTTTTGTTTAAAATTACATACTCGCCCTTTTTGAGCCCAATGCATCCAAAACAATTTGAAGAACTAGGACAAGAATCACAATAGTAAAGGTCATGAGCACTCATCCAGCACTGCGAGCTAAAAAAAACTCTTGAGCAATTGATTCCACAATTTGCCGTTTCATAGATGAGTTCAGAGTTATCACCCCATTGAAAATAATCCATACAATCCTGCATATTAAGACCAAAATAAATATATCGACAATCTTTCGCATTAATTACCCAGTATGAATTTTTTACATTTTGACAGTTAGTAAACCAATTTCCAGAAATATTATTTGATTTTAAAGACATGACAGCTTTTTGTGGAAACTGTTTTTTGAATTTAAAAAATTCTACTTCCATCTTAGCTATACCGGATGCTGTGTTTAATTTCAATTCTTTTAATTTTTCAAAATATTCTTCCTTTATATATCGTTGGTTAAATATAGAATATTCTTGATTGATTAAATTAACACACCCAACAGAATTCGAGCAATTTCTGCATCCATATAAAAACATAGAATCTCGACATTCATTGCATTCTTCTGAAAAAGAAAGTTTATAACATTTATTACAATCAATACACTCATAACATAGCTCGCAAGAAGATATTGTAAAACAATCAACACAATTTAAAATATTATGTGCGGTATATATATAAAAAGAATCTACACTCTTTGTTGAGCGAAAAACCATATAGGAATTTTTCATATCTTTTACTCTATGAGTATATTCACTGTTTATGGAAAATCCCTGTTTGACGAGCGCCATACGAGGAACCTTATTAAATAATTCTTTAAATTGTTGTAAAAATGGCTGAGAAAAATCTATATCCATTCCATATTGATATGGATCCCACTCATCGCTGTACCATTTTTTAGTTTCATACACAGGAAATGGAATGTCGTCTGGGTACATAGCGAAAATTGGTTCACCAGAGAGATTGCATTTTCTTTTATACAACACTCGCTCATTGGCGCCTATCATCCGTCTAACAGATCTACACTCCGGGCAAAAAGTCGGTGGTGGCACTTTTATTTTTTCATAAAAAGAAAAATCTTCTGGCTCGATGGTAAAGTCTTGTTTACAATTTTGACAAGCTCGCACTGAGTTTGTCGAATGTGTTTTTATTTCCGAATTCATACCTAAATTGTATCATTTCATTCACTCAAAACCAAATTTAGCATTAGTGTACGATCGTTTCTTATTGCTAAAATATTGTTTATCATTTTTTATTTATAGTTACATAAGTATTAAATTTAATAAATCTTCTTCTAATAACATAAGTAGCGGGGCAAGCTTGCTATTAGGTGAATATGAAGTTTCGAATTCGTGTCTTATATTCTTAAATTCCTTAATCTATCATATATGATAAACTAATTTTTATTTAACTTATTACTGTACCTTTAAATTCTTCTTTATTTAAATATTTGGCGAAATTCTCATTTAGTTTTCCGTTCATAATAACTACTTCTATTTCTTCTTCTTCTGCTATTTTTGAAGCTATAGGGTCAAATGGAGTATTGAGTCCTGGATTCCATTCTGCTGGAATAAGATCTCTATAATCTTTCCATGAAATCTTTTCTATCTTTTTTGCATTTGGATTTATTTTAGGGTCAGAATCATATACGAAATCAGTGTTGGATAAATTAATTATTTTTTTAATTTTTAATTGTTTAGCCAACATTACAGACACATAATCAGTACTCCATCCAGGCTTCCAACCTCCTCCAAAAACCATAGGTTTATCTAATGTAATTGGCAAAGTAGGGTCAAGTATTATCTCTTCTTCTGCTAAATCACTAAACAAAATTTTCATAAATTCTGCATTAAAACGAGTCGAATAAATTCCCAACCAATCTAATTCGGAAGAGCTCATTTCTCCTTTTATTTCTTTAGCGACACATTGATATTTTCTACAAATTTTTCCTCCTCCTGTAATAATTACAAATTTTTTTCCTTTTTTTATTTGAGATAAAATTATTTTTTTAAAATCTTTTAAAAATTCTTTATCTATTTCTTCTGGTATAATGAGAGACCCTCCTAAAGAAACAATTATTATCTCTTCATTCATATTATATTAATTCTAATGATTTGATAATGTCTTTATGCACATCTTCTATACTTTGTTCTCCATTTATTATTAAAAATTCGTAACCGTCTTTTCCTTTGAAATAATTCATTGCTGGAATTACATTATCAAAATACCAACCAAAACGTTTATTTAAACCTTCTTCAGTGTCATCATGTCTTCCTCTAAACATATTCCTTTTTATGGCTTCTTCTTTACTTAATTCAATATATATTATTTTTATATTAGAAAATTTAAAAAAATGAACCATTTCTTCAAAACTTTCCGACTGAATGATAGAACGAGGGTAACCATCAAAAAATAAATGTTTATTATCTAATGAAGAAACTGTCAGTAAATTCGTTACCAAAGAAGTGGTCAAAAAATCCGGTTGCAACTCACCTCTAGTAACAGAATCATTGATAAGTTTACCCATATTACTATTTGATTCTATTTGCTTTCTGTATTCTCCACCAGGATATATATAAAAACTCTCTTTATTATTTTTTTGTTTTAGATATTCTTTTAATAATTCAATCTGTGTACCTTTACCAGATCCCTGTATTCCAAAAAATATAAATGTCTGTTTTTGCATATTGTTTATAACAATACAAGATTTAAATTAAAAAATCAAATTATTCTTTTTCTAAAAAATATGTTTTAATTAGAGATATGAAAAAACTTGGATTTCACATAGTTCTTTTAGGAATGATTACTTCGGGTAAAGAAACTCAAGCTAATATTTTAAAAAAGAAATATCCACTCAAATTTATAGAAACAGGTATATATTCACGCAAACTTCTTAAAGAAAAAAGTTCTGATGGCGAATGGGCAAGACGAACAACTGGTAGAGGTCATCCATTACCTGTTATTTTACTAAAAAAATTTTTAATAAAAGAAATAAATAACAAACCTAAAAATAAAAATTTTTTATTTTTAGGTGGTCCTAGATTAAAACCCGAAGCTCAATTATTAAAAAAAATGCTTGATAAAAAAGGAGAAAATTTTTTAGTTTTTTATATAGATATACCAGATAAAGAAGTTTTTATACGCTCTAAAAAAAGAATAACTGGAAATATGAAAAAAATATACAAAATACTTGATGATAAAAAATTAATTCAAACTAGAATAAATTGGCATAAAAATCAAGTTGGTAAAACTGTAAAATATTTTCAAAAATTAAATAAACTAACAATAATAAACGGTAATCAGCCGGTTCCTAAAGTTACCAAAGATATTCTAAAAGCTATCGAAACATTTAAAACTAGCCACTAATCACTAGAACCTAGAACCTAATTTTAATATTCCCTCATTGAGACTTGAGCGTCAACCTTTTTTATAAGGTCAAGAACAACAGACACTACGATGAGGAGTGCTGTACCTCCTAAAGCCAGTGCACTAATACCTGTAACTGCTTGCATTATAAGAGGCAAAACTGCTATAAAACCCAAGAATACCGCACCGAGCAATGTAATACGCCCTAAAACTTTTGAAATATAAGCTGATGTAGATGCGCCTGGTCTGATACCTGGAATAAATGCACCATTTTTTTGTAAATTAGTAGATAGGGCTTCTGGATCAAAAGTAACTGCAGTGTAGAAATAAGTAAATAGAAAAACCAAAACAAAATACAATACTGCGTAAAGTAATGAGTTTTGTGAAAAAGAAGTAAGAGCACTAGATATTTTCATTACAATTGGTTTTGTAGAACCTGCTAGAAAATTACCGATCATTTGAGGAAATAATAAAATAGACAATGCAAAAATAATAGGTATAACACCTGCTTGATTAACACGAAGAGGTAAATACGTAGATCCTCCGCCATACATTTTCATACCTCTCACACGTTTTGCATAAGTAACAGGTATTGGCCGTTCTGCTTCTGTTACTACAACTACGCCACCTATAACAACTATACTCAAAACAACAAATAAAATATAGAGTGGTATTTGAGAAACATCAAAAGTAAATAAGAGTTGGCTGACTTGTGTTGGCAAAGTAGCGACAATACCAGCAAAAATGATCACAGATACACCATTTCCAATACCAAATTCGGTCATAAGTTCACCAATCCACATTATCAGCATTGCTCCTGCTACCACTATGACCAGATTTGTGATTCTATCAAAAACGGTTAAATTTACTAAAATATTTTGATTTTCTAAAATAGCTAAAAGAGAAAAACCTTGAATAGCAGCGAGGGGTACTGTGAGCAGTCGTGAATATTGACTAAATTTTTTCTTACCTGCTTCTCCTTCTTCATGATACATTTTTTTCAAAGCCGGAATCATTATAGTTAAAAGTTGCATAATAATAGACGCAGTAATATATGGGCCAACTCCAAGCATTATTATAGAAAGATTAGAAAGTCCTCCACCTGAGAAAATATTTAAAATACCAAAAAATTGATTATTTGAAAGAAAACGAGAAAGCTCTAATGTATCAACACTTGGAATAGGAATAGATGAAAGTAATCTGAAAACAATCAATGCAAAAAGTACAAAAAAAACCTTCCCTCGTAAAGATCTGTCTGTCCAAATTAATTTTAATTTACTAAAAAAATTTTGCATTGTTTAATTCGTAATTCGTAATTCGTAATTTTTACTTAATTTTTATTTTCCCTCCTTTTATTTTTAATCTTTTTCTTATTTCAGAAAATGTTTCTACTTTTCCGTTTTTAAACAAAACCTTATCTTTCTTTAAAAGAATAGTTTTTTTAATAGAATTAAATCTATATCCTCTCAACTTCGGCAACTTCTTAATAATATCACGAAGTTCTGGACGACGTTTATTTCCTGCACGAGCTGTCTGCCCCTTCCCACCACGACCCGCAGTCTTGGCATGTTTTCCACCACGACCGATTAATCGATCTTTTTTATTTTTATTTTTTCTTTTTAAATTATGTATTTGCATCTTTGTTTAATTAAAAATTATTAATTACGAATTACGAATTTCTATTTTAAATTCTTAACTCGTAATTTCTAATTGGCTGGGTACTTTTTTGCCTGCTATTACTACTGTTTCTGGAACTGTTTTTGAGTATTTAGTAGAAATATCTGAAAATGCCAACATTACAGCTTTTGCATTATTTAATTTATTTTTACTACTAGATAAAATCTTACCCGTAATATCTCGAATACCAGCTAATTTTGCAATATCACGAATAACAGTGCCAACCACAAGTCCGCGACCCTTATTTGGCATTATCTTTACATAAGAACTTGAAAACTTTGCAGAAATTTCATGTGGAATAGAATTTGTCTTAGTAAGCTTCAAGCTAACCATATTTTTCTTTGCATTTCTCAATGCTTTATTTATTGCCAAAGATGTATCTCCTGCTTTCCCTAGTCCAAGACCAATACCACCTTTTTTATTTCCAGCAATTAAAGCAACACTAAAAGAAAACCTTCGTCCTCCCGCTACCACTCGTGTAACTCGACGAATATTTAATATCTTTTGATCAAATTCTGGTTTTGGTTTACCAAAAGATGAATATCTCCTATTGTTTCTTTTTTCGTTTTCTTTTTCCATAATATTTTAAAATTTTAAACCAGAAGCTCTGGCTTCTTCTGCTACTAATTTTACACGTCCAGTATATTTAAAACCATTTCTGTCAAAAACTACTGTGTTAATTTTTTTTGCAAGAGCTTTTTTTGCTATCATACTTCCTACTTGTTTTGCTCTATAACTTTTAGTCCCTTTTGCGATTTTAATATCACTAGCTTCTGCTAATGTTTTTCTTTTTATATCATC
Organism: Patescibacteria group bacterium; assembly: GCA_038061035.1. Taxonomy (GTDB): domain Bacteria; phylum Patescibacteriota; class Minisyncoccia; order Phycocordibacterales; family UBA9973; genus UBA9973. Next base: position 3,326 of record JBBUAC010000006.1, on the reverse strand, counting down.
AATCAATTGTGCGTAAATAAATTTATTAGAACGAAAAACAGAAAGTCTGGGACGCAATAAAGTACCCTCCATTTTAGCTCTAATTTTTATTTTCAATCTTATTCTTTTGTCATTTTTATTTTGCATAATATTTTTTGTTTCGGGTGTTGGACACCTGGAATCTCGGTGTCCAACACCCGAAACTAATTAGGTTGTCTTCTTTCCTTGTTTTCGTCTAATAACCTCCGCTTCATAACGCATACCTTTTCCTTTATATGGTTCTGGTTTCTTTAATGCTCGCAGGCTTGCAGTAAATCCTCCAACCAATTCTTTATCAATCCCTGTAATTGTAATATTATTTTTTTCAGCAGTAACAGTGATACCTTCTGGGATTTTTACGATTACTGGGTGAGAAAAACCAAGAGCAAAAACAATTTCTTTACCCTTAACTTCTGATTTAAAACCCACACCTTCTAAAATTAATTTTTTCTGATATGGATTTTGAACTCCTTTTATCATATTAATAATGTGTGAAGCATATGTTCCCCAGAGTGCTTTTGAGAATTTGTCATTTCTTTTTATATTTAAAGTAATTATCTTATCTCCAATATTTATAGTTATATCGTCACGAAAAATTTTAGTCAAAGTTCCATTTGCTCCAATTACTTTCAAAACAGTCCCTTCTTTAGTGACTTTAATTCCATCTGGTATTTGTATTTCTTGTTTTCCTATTCTTGACATAATTTTATTAATTACAAATTATTAATTACGAGTTATGAATTAAGTTTTAATTTGAAATTCGTAATTCGTAATTTGTAATTCGTAATTTTTAATTTAATTTCACCAAACTTTGAACAATGGCTCACCTCCGACTTGTTGTGCTCTGGCATCTTTCCCTGACAATATTCCCTTTGGTGTTGAAAGCACTAAAAGTCCAGCTCCATTTTTTACTTTATTTATATCTTTCATTTTAAAATAAACTCTTTTTGATTGTTTAGAAATTCTTTCTACTTGTTTGATTTTAGGCTTTTTGTCTATGTAAATTAAATCAATCTCTAATACTGGAAAACCTTTTCTTGTTTTTTTTGAAACTTGATTTATATATCCTTCTTTTTTCAAACATTCTGCAATAGCATTTTTTAATTTAGAATATGGCAAAATTACAGACTCTTTGTCTGCTTGCCCACCATTCTTTAACATTATTATCATATTTGAAATTTGATCCATAAAATTTAAATTATCAATTACGAATTACGAATTTCAAATTTTTAATTCGTAATTTTTAATTCGTAATTTACTACTACCAACTTGATTTTCTTACTCCTGGTAAATTACCTTCATTTGCTAATTCTCTAAAACAAATACGGCATAATCCAAAATCCCTCATATATCCCTTTCCTCTCCCACAACGAAAACATCGATTTTTTTGTCGAGTAGAGAATTTTGGTTTTTTTTGTGATCTTGCTATAACTGATTTTTTTGCCATAAATAAAATCACCTATTTATATAGTTGATATCATATATTTTTTCTTAAAGCCTTTAATTAAAGCCTTAAGGAGAAATACAGATCAATCTATTCCTAGGTTCATTTATACTAACAAATAGCCCAAAATAAGTCAATTAAAAAATAAAAGTAATAATAGTATTGGTATTTATGATTTTATATAACTCCATTAAAACTTTTTAAGTTTTCTACTTATACCTTATACATATAAGTATGATATGATTAAATTATTAATATTAAAAAGTTAAAATAGTATGAAAGAATCATTTAAAAGAGCGTTTTTAGTTGGAGCTTTAGCATTATCTCCTATTATGTCAAAAGTTGTAGGGCAAAACGAAAATAATAAAAATGAAATAAAAATAGAAAATTTAGCTGGAAAAGAAATAGAAGTAGACCAAATCGGAAAAATTGTTGAAACTTATAATCTAAATGTTAATAAAGAAAGAAAAAACTTCACTGAAGAAGAAGAAACGTGGTATACAGAAGGATATAGACGAGCTCGTTTGTCTTCTAGAAATCCAAATAAAACAAAAATCCCAGTAGAATGTAATAATAGTAAAAGATTAAGCTTTTTTTTATTTGGATTTTATACATCATTAGATAAATTAGGAGGAAAAAGGAGGAAAACTACTGATATAAAAATAAGTGAAGCAGAAAAAATAAGAAGAGGAAATAACGAAAGTAAAATGATAAAAAAAGATTTAGAAGGAAAAGGTAATTGTGGAATTGGCAGACAAAAATTAAAAGATTTTAAGAAAAAATAACTAAAAAATTATTTAATTAATTTTTTTTAAAATACAACTATATTACAGTCCTTGGTTTCTATTTTGACGTCTTGTAGACGTTAAACGTCTACAAGATCTACAAACATATTTAAAATAAATAACTTTTTGCAAAAAAAGTTATCCACATAATCTGTAGACGTCTGTAGACGTTAAACGTCTACAAAATATATAATATATCTTATGAGAAAACATCCTTTTATTAATGGTTCTTATTATCATATTTATAATAGAGGAGTCGACAAGAGAGATGTATTTATAAATATTAAAGATGTTGAAAGATTCCTCCTTTGTATGGAACTGTTTTCATATGAATCCCCTGTGCTAAGTATTCAAGTAGCTCTCCGAAATACTCCCGTGAACGAAATAAAAAATATATCTAACAATAAAGGAGACAAAATCATCTCAATTGTTGAATATTGCCTAAATCCTAATCATTTTCATTTTATTCTTAAGCAAGAGAAAGAAGGTGGTATTAGTGAATTTATGAAACGCTTACAAGGAGGTTATACAAAATACTTTAATGAAAAATATAATCGTAGTGGTTCTCTGTTTCAAGGAACATTTAAATCAGTTTATGCTGAAAGAGAACAGTATTTTGAAAAAATATTTGCTTATGTAATGTGGAACTATAAAATACACAACATACCAACTAATAAACTTCATCTTATAAAAAGTAGTGAAGATGAATACAAAAGTGGTTTATTTACTTTGATTGATAAAAAAGAAGGTAGAAAATTTTTAAATTGGTTTGGAGGATTTGAGAAATTTAAAAGATGCGGAGAAGATATAATTTCAATGATTCGAGACCAGCGTGAAATACCATTTGATTTTCATGAAAATTAGCATCTTGTAGACGTTAAACGTCTACAAGATCTTCTTTGAGTTTTATGTGACCCTCACCTTTGCCACCCATTACTATAGTAGAAATAATCAGCCATATTGCATTAAATGGATTATGGGGATTCAAATTATTTATTTTTTTCCTCTTTCTTTTTAAAAGGCACGCCGAGGAGCTCAAAGAAAGCAAAACCTTCTTTTTTATTTTTAGCTGTAGAAAC
>JBBUAC010000005.1:10451-18415 GCA_038061035.1 Patescibacteria group bacterium | reverse complement strand
ACACGATTTGTATTTTGGAAAGATGCAGCTGAAAGCCAACTTTTGGTTCGAAGAGAAACTTCAGTAATTCCAAGAACCACTGTCTCTGCTTTTGCATTTACATTTATCTCATTTGTATTAGCACCCTTTGAAGTTAATTTATCCATTCTAAAATTCTCTTCTATCAGAGCAGAATTTTCCACAATGTCTCCTACAGAAAAATTCGTCTGACCTGAGTCTGTTATTTTTCTTCTGGAAAACATTTGACGAACAATTATTTCAATATGTTTTTTTGAAATTGAAGCACTTTGTAATTCATAAACTTTATTTATTTCTCTAATTATATAATCCTCAGCCATTTCCATACTTCCATATTTGAAAATTTCAGCAATATCCGCAGATCCGTCTGTCAATAATTCCCCCTTTAGAACACTGTCTCCAACCTTGACCAAAGGCACTCTATTGAATGCCATTTTATATTCCATTTCAGCAGATTTAGATCCTGTTTCTTTGTCTCCAAGTATTTTTATCACCTTTTCTTTTTCTTCATCTATAATTTCAACTACCATACCACTCGTTTGAGAAACTATAGCAGAATTTTTAGGAATTCTTTTTTCAAAAATTTCTTCAATACGTGGTAATCCAGTAGTGATATCAGTACCCGCTACTCCTCCAGCATGGAAAGTTCTAAGTGTAAGCTGAGTACCAGGTTCTCCTATGGCTTGAGCAGCTATAATACCAACTGCTTCCCCTTTCTTTACTAAATGATTTCTACCTAAATCTAATCCATAACAATTAACACAAAGACCATGCACTGTTTTACAAGTAAATGGTGATCGTACAAAAACTTCTTTAAAATTAAATTTCTCAATATCTTTTGCATCTTGTTTAGTAATCAAAAATCCTCTTTTATATACGACATTACCTTCTTCATCTTTTAAGTCTTTGGCTAATATTCGTCCATGAATATTTTTTGATAATGGAATTTCAATTCCAGAAATATTTTCATGTTTTGCTAATCTTCCTTCTTTTGTTCCACAATCTTCTTCTGTAACAACCACATCTTGAGCAACATCCACCAATCTTCTTGTCAAATATCCAGCTTTTGCAGTATTAAGTGCAGTATCTGAAGCTCCCTTACGAGCACCGTGGGTAGTGACGAAATATCCAATTGGAGAAAGTCCTTCGTGATAACAAGGAATAATAGGAAATTCCAATGTCTTACCTTGATTATTTTGAATCAATCCTTTCATACCTGTCATTTGAATCAAAGATGTCATAGTGCCTCTTGCACCTGATGTAAATAAATCATAAGTAGAACCATTTTTGTCCAATGTTTGTGGTAATACTTTTTCTAAATCTTTTTTAGCTTGTGTCCAGATTTCAATAATTTTTTGATATTTTTCTTTATCAGAAAGCAATCCATCACTCCATTGACTCTTCACTTCTTCTGCTAATTTTCTACTTTTTTCTATAATAGCAGGCTTCTCAACTGGGACTTTCACATTGTCTAATCCCCAAGTCGTACCTGACAAAGTAGAATATTTAAAACCAAATTCTTTAATTTTATCCAATATTTTTGGTGTCTCATCAACACCATAATGCATAATAAGTTGGTCAACAAGTTCAGATAATCTTTTTTGATTAACCTCTTCATTTATAAAAGGAAAATCATTAGGTAAAATACTATTGAAAAGTAATCTTCCGACGGAAGTTTCAAAAATTCCACCTTCAAATTCTTTATACTTATCTGTATCAGTAGATAAAACTTTCACTTGAGCTCGCAAGGCCACAACATCATATTCATAAGCAGTAACTGCAATATTTGGACTTTGAAAAAATTTACCTTCCCCTTTTTCTCCAGAAACATTTTTTGTCATAAAAAATACTCCGAGTACCATATCTTTACTAGGATGAACTATCGGATTTCCATTTTGAGGTTTCAATAAATTTTTATTCGCTGCCATTAATTCTTTTGCTTCCCATTGTGCTTCTTCTGAAAGTGGTACATATACAGCCATTTGGTCTCCATCAAAATCAGCATTAAAAGCTTGGCAAACTAGTGGGTGCACTTGAATAGCATTTCCTTCTATCAAAACAGGATTAAATGCTTGAATACCTAATCTATGTAAAGTAGGTGCACGATTTAAAAGCACATATTTACCTAAAATAACTTCTTCCAACATTGCCCATACTTCAGGAGTTCTTTCTTCAATAAGTTTATTTGCTCCTCTAATATTAAAGGCAAGTTCTGCTTCTAAAACTTTTGAAATTACAAAAGGTCTAAAAAGTTCGAGTGCCATGTGTTTTGGTAATCCACATTGATTGAGTTTGAGTGTAGGGCCTACGACGATAACACTTCGTCCTGAATAATCAACCCTTTTACCAAGTAAATTCTGTCTGAAAAGTCCTTGTTTTGATTTTAGATTATCTGATAAAGATTTAAGTGGTCGCTTTTGAGATTGACTCATTGCAGCAGAATCATTTTGTTTTGCTATGGAATTGTCAATAAGTGCGTCAACAGCTTCTTGAATAATTCGTTTTTCATTTCTTAAAATTACATCAGGTGCATTTATCTCTTTTAATTTTCTAAGACGATTATTTCTATTTATAACTCTACGATAAAGATCATTCAAATCAGATGTAGCATGTCTGCCTCCATCGAGTGCAACCATAGGACGAAGTACTGGTGGTATCACAGGTATTATCGTTAAAAACATCCATTCAGGACGGATAGAGGCATATATCATAGCACGTATAAGCGAGAGCCGTTTGTGTAATTTTTCTTTTTCTGCTTTACCAGCTTTTTCTATCATTTTCTCGGTATGAATTTTTAATTTATTCAAATCAAGATTTTTGAAAATAGAATAAATTGCCTCTGCTCCTATATTTGCTTCAAAACATGTTCCATATTTCAAAGAATAATGATGAAAAGAAATTTCATTCAAAACCTTTCCTTCATAAATTTCTCCTATTTCTTTTTTAGTTACAGAAAGTAAAGTTTTCAATTTTTCACGAGTGTCTTCATCTGCATTTTTTATTTTTGCTTTATATTCTTTTTCTAGTGTTCCAATTAAATTTTCTTTTTCTTCATTGTGAACTTTTGTAATAATGTAACCAGCAAAATATATTACTCTCTCAAGATCAGAAACAGAAATATTTAAAAGTATGCTCATACGAGAAGGTACTCCACGCAAAAACCATATATGAGCCACGGGAGTAGAAAGCTCAATATGACCCATTCGTTCACGTCTTACTATAGACCTCGTGACTTCTACTCCACATTTTTCACAAATAATATCTTTATAACGAATACGACGATATTTACCACAATAACATTCATAATCTTTTTCAGGTCCAAATATTTTTTCATCAAAAAGACCTCCGCGCTCACTTCTACCTGTTCTATAATTTATAGTTTCTGGTTTTGTGACTTCTCCATAAGACCATTCTTTTATTTGCTCAGGAGATGCAAGCCTTAATCCTATAGTATCAAATTCAGTTGTGTTTAAAGTTTTCATAATATTTTCTTATTTCTTAATAATAATTGTTTGCATCTTTCTAATTCGCCTATATATTTATTATAATTCTCTCTAGCAATATTTTTGTGTTCTTCTGAAGTATTGTTTTATTATAAAGTTCCATTTTTTCGCTTGACATATATTTTTAGTTTGCTATACTTTGTTTATCTCAACGAAAAGGTTTCTTTAGGGGCTAGTCCCTATTGAAGCCTTTTCTTTTACCTAAACCTTAGACAAAATGCGTTTACTTCTATTCATAAAATGTATAATATTGTCATCTGGTTTAGAATATTTTTTTAATAATGCAGAGTATTTGAATTCATCTGGAACAATAACAGATTTTAATTTATCTTTTTTCTGCAAAAAATCGATTAAACAGGCAAAATCTCCATCACCACTAACTATTATTGCTTTATCATAGTTACTAAATTCAATCGCAGCTGAATACAAAACAAGTTCTGCATCGACATTTCCTTTTCTAGTTCCATCTTTTAATTCAATAGTGTCTTTAAAAATTATTTCAAAACCAATAGATTGCAAGTATTGGTATAAACTTGCGTTACCTGGAACAAGTCCTATAAATAATTGTGCTTTTACTGCTCCAAAACGTTCAGTTAAAAATATTCGAAATTTTTTCCAATCTAAATCCCAACCTAATCTTTTAATAGAAAGGTGAACATTTTGAGCATCTATGAAAGCATAATTATTGATTTTTATTTTCATGAAATTATTTGATCAAATTCAGTTGTGTTTAAAGTTTTCATATATTTAATTATTTTTCTTTAAATTAACATCAAGAGCAAGTCCTCTCAAATAATTGAGCATCACATTAAATGATGCTGGAGCATTTGGTGATCTGACAGGCTCGTTTTTAATAATAGAATCAAATGTCTGTGAACGACCTGCAATATCATCAGATTTTATTGTAAGCATTTCTCGTAATGTATAAGCGGCTCCATATCCTTCGAGTGCCCAAACTTCCATTTCTCCAAATCGCTGTCCCCCACCTTGAGCTTTACCACCTAGAGGTTGTTGTGTAATCAATGAATACGGACCAATAGAACGCATATGTATTTTGTCTTCTACCATATGGTGAAGTTTTAACATATACATATATCCTACTGCTACATCTTGTGCAAAACTTTCTCCTGTTCTTCCGTCAAAAAGTTTTATCCTACCATTTTCTGGAAGTCCTGCTTTTTTTAATTCTTCTTCTATTTCTTTATGAGTAGCTCCTAGAAATGGAGGGACAACAGCTTGATACGATAGAGTATGTGCTGCCATTCCTAAATGCATTTCTAAAATCTGCCCCAAATTCATTCTAGATGGAACACCGAGTGGAGAGAGTATTATGTCAACTGGCGTACCATCTGCCATATATGGCATATCCTCTTCTGGTAAAATAGTAGAGATAACTCCTTTATTTCCATGACGCCCTGAAAGCTTATCACCTACTGAAATGTTTCTAACTTGTGCTACTTCAATAATTATTTTTTTTATAATACCAGCTTCCAAGCTATGACCCATTTCACGAGAAAATATTTTTATTCCTATGATCCTTCCTCTTTTTCCGTGTTCCATACGAAGTGAAGTATCTTTCACATCACGTGCTTTTTCAGCAAAAATAGAACGAAGAAGTCTTTCTTCTGCAGTTAATTCAGTTTCTCCTTTTGGTGTAATTTTACCAACCAAAATATCATTTTCTCTAACTTCTGCTCCTATTCTAATAATACCGTCTTCATCTAAATCTTTAAGTTTAATTTCTCCTACATTTGGTATATCACGAGTAGTTATCTCAGGACCAAGTTTTGTATCACGAACAATGCAAATAAATTCTTCTACATAAATAGATGTAAATTTATTATCTTTTACAATACGCTCTGACACTATTATTGCATCTTCATAATTCGAACCAAACCAAGACAAAAAGGCTACAAAAACATTCTGTCCCACTGAGACTTGTCCTCCTACTGTACTTGTAGTATCAGCCAATACATCACCTTTTTTAATCTTTTCTTCCATATTTACAATCGGACGATGATGAAAAGCAGAAAAATTGTTATTTCTTAAATAATTAACCAATGGATAAGTTTTTTCTTTTTTACCTTTGACTATTATTTTCTTTGCATCAACATAAGAAACGACACCGTCTTCTTCGGCAATTATTGTTCTCCCACTATCCTTTGAAGTCATCTCTTCAAAACCAGTACTTACGAGTGGTGCTTCAGGTAATACACATGGCACTGCCTGCTTCTGCATATTGGATCCCATTAACGCTCTATTTGCATCATCATGTTCTAAAAATGGAATAAAAGATGTAGCAATAGAAAATGCTTGATTTGCAGCTACATCTATAAAATCAATCTCTCTCTTATTTACTGTACCAGGCTCGGTTTTTATTCTAGCTGATACTATTTCTTCTGTTATATTTCCATCATCATCATAAGCTGTAGCTGCATGAGCAATATTGTATTTTTCTTCTTCAAGAGCATTTAAATAAGTAATTTCTTTTGTAATTTTACCATTTTCTACTTTGATGTATGGAGTTTCAATAATTCCAAAATCATTTATTCTTGCATAAGTAGATAAGTGTACAATAAGTCCAATGTTAGGCCCCTCAGGTGTATGAATAGGACAAATCCTTCCATAGTGAGAAGGATGCACGTCTCGTACCTCCAACCCTGCCCTCTCACGAGTAAGACCACCCGGGCCGAGTGCTGAGAGCAATCTAATGTGTTCCATCTCTGCCAACACATTTTCTTGATTCATAAATTGTGAAAGTTGATTTGTAGTAAAAAATTCTTTCACACGAGCCTGAAGTGGGCGTTGATTTATTATATGTATAGGCATTGCAGTCTCAGTATCAACAATAGACATACGATCTTGAATATTTCTTTTTATCTGCATCATTCCAGTACGTATTTTTTGTTGAAACATTTCTCCTACAAGACGAACTCTTCTCTGACCTAAGTGATCTATGTCATCTGCTTTAGCATTAGTATCATTGTTTAATAAAATAACATTATTTAAAACAGTAACTAAATCTTCTTTTGATATAGTTCTTCTTTTCAACTCTTCTTCATCCATTGATTTTTCAAAACGATTATTAAATCTATATCTTCCAACAGGAGAAAGGTCATATCTCTCAGGAGTAAATAAAGAAGTAATAAATTCTTTTGCATTATCCGCCGTTGCCATATCTCCATCTCTTAGACGTTTATATATTTCTATATATGAATCATTTACAGTTTTAGCTATATCTTTTGCAAGAGATATTTTAATTGTATCTTCTAAAATTTTTGATCCATTAAATGCTTCTATTATTTCTTCATTAGTGTGATATCCCATTGCACGCAAAAGAGTAGTCGCTGGAAATTTTCTTTTCTTATCTATTCTTATGTACATTACGTCATCTGCATCTGTTTCTATTTCAATCCAAACACCACGAGCTGGGATAATTTTCGCTCCAAAATATCTCTTACCCTTACTTTCATTTTCAGTAAAAAAAACTCCAAAAGAACGCGCAAGTTGTGGTACTATGACACGCTCAACACCATTTATAATAAAAGTCCCGTGTGATGTCATCAAAGGAATTTCAGACATAAAAATCTCTTGTTCTTTTACGTCATCAAGGATTTTATTAGTTAATTTTACTCGTACTTTTAAATTTCCAGTATAAGATAATTTATTTACCTTTGCATGATTTTCGTCATATTTAGATTCTCCAAGAGAAAAAGAAGTGAATTCAAGTTCAAATTTCTTTCCTGAATAATCAGAAATAGGTGAAAATTCTTTAAAAATTTCACCAATACCTTCTTCGACAAGCCACTTAAAGGATTTTATTTGTGCTTCTATTAAATTTGGAAACTTTATTAAAGGTTGTTTATACCTTCCAAAATATTTCTTCGGACGCTTGTTTTCTGTTGACATATTTTATTTATATAAACAAAATATCTACCACATTGATTATCTATAGTAAATAGACAAAAATCAAAAACAATAAAAAATTACTTTATTTTTTACAGTTTATTTAGATATCCTGATTAAGTTAAAATCTTATAATACAAACATAAGAGTGCGTCCAAAACTCAATCAATCTCTTATCTTTTAATATACTTATATTTTCCTTTTTGTCAAATCTAAAACTGTGGATTAAAAATATTCTATAAAATATCGAGGACTCCCCTTGATATTAAAATTATTTTTTTATTATTTTCTTTTTGCATTTCTCCATTTTTCTATCTCCTTATGATTCCCTGAAAGTAAAACTTTTGGGACCTTATATTCTTTGCTTTTTTTACCCTGAATATTTTTGAAGGGATATTCTAAAATTTCTGGACGAGTATATACCTCGCTTGAAGAGATTCGTTCTTCTTCTAAAGATTCATACTTACCTAAAACTCCGGGAATTTGTCTTGAAACACAATCTACAAAAACCATCGCTGGAAGTTCTCCGCCTGTTAA
>JBBUAC010000005.1:8479-10351 GCA_038061035.1 Patescibacteria group bacterium | reverse complement strand
CCTTCATATCTGCCACAAATTAAAATAATATCTGTGTATTTTTTTGAAACTTTTTTTGCAAAATTAGTCGTAAATTTTTCAGCACTAGGAATAAAATTTATAACTAAAATTTTTACTTTATTTTTCTTATTTTTAATTCGTAATTCGTAATTCGTAATTTTTTTAAAAATAGCTTCAACAGTTTTTAAAATTGGCTCAGCCTTCATAACCATACCAGGTCCTCCACCATATGGCTTATCATCTATTGGCTTGTAATTTGTTTTATTTCCTTTTACAAAATCTCTGGGATTATAAAAATTTATTTTAATTTTTTTATTTTCTATAGCTCGCCCCAAAATAGACTCATTAAAATAAGAATTAAAAATATTCGGAAAAATTGTGATTATATGAAAATTCATAAATAGGCTTTAGTAAATTAGGCGCTAGGCATTAGCTAAATCAGTCTATAAATTTTTTAAGATAAAAGCAAACAAAAAACTCAGACATAATCTGAGTTTTTGCTAGAGCCTAAGGCCTATTGCCTAGAGCCTATATTCCTTTCAAATCCTCCATTGCTTGATCTACTGTCTTTAATGAACTTGGCATAGCACTTTGTCTATTTACACTTCCTTCTGGTTCATTGATCTTCAAATTAACGCGAGCGTTATTCTTCATACCAATAATTCGAAGCAATGTGCGAATAGCTTTTGCAGTATTACCCATCCTACCGATTATTTTACCCATATCGGCAGGATTTACAGTAAGAGAAATAAGTACACCCATTTCATCAACAGTACGATCTATTTTCACATCATTCGGATTATCTACTAATGCCTTTACTACATATTCCAGAAATACCTTGTCTGCGTCTTGCATAATTTTCAAATATATTTTTTTTAATCAATGCAGTGTTACGACCTAAAATGAATATTTGCACTGCTTACATTTATTATAACTAAATTAAATTATATGGCAAATAATTATTTCTTTTTCTTCAACTCTTTTCTTTTCTTTGTTATTTTTTTCATCGGCAATACATTTATCTTTTTACCTAATATTACTTTTTGACTTACTAAAAAATTATGAACTGTATCCGATGTTTTAGCACCTTTTGAAATCCAATATTTTATCCTATCTTCTTTAAAACTTTTTTCTTTTGTTTTTGGATTATATGTACCTACTATTTCTAAAAACTTTCCGCTCTTTGCAGCATTCTTAGAATCAGTCAAAACAACACGGAAAGCCGGATCATTTTTTCTACCTATTCTTTGTAATCGTATTTTTAACATATGAATGAGTTTAACATAATTTACACAAAAGGCAATACTATCCAGAAATTTGATATCCTCCACCGACAATTGTATTTCCATTTGTTTGGTAAGAAGAATCTATTATATGTGAAGCAGGAGCCATATAAGATGCTGGAGCTATGTATGAAGAAGGTGCAATATAAGACGCTGGTGCCACATAAGAGGAAGGCATCACGTAAGAAGCAGGTGCCACATAAGAGGATGGTGCAACATAATTCGCTTCTGTATTATAATTTGCTGTAGTATTATATGTTGGATTTATATTATAATCAGCCCTTACTTCATAACTTGGAATAATATAATAAGATGCATCTATGTTGTAATTAGCTAAAATATCATAATCTGCATCTATGTTGTATGTTGGATTTATATTATAAGAAGCATCTATTTCATAATCTGCAAAAGTATTATAAGAAGCTGGAATATTATAATCTGGGTCTATATTATAAGTTGGAATAATTTGATAATCAGCAAAAGTAAAATATTGCGCTAAAATTTTATAATCTGCAGGAGTTAGATAATCTACAACAGCTGCGAAATCTGCGGGAGTCATATATGCTCCAAGAATTTGATAATCAGCGGG
>JBBUAC010000005.1:0-8379 GCA_038061035.1 Patescibacteria group bacterium | reverse complement strand
ATAATCAGCGGGTGTTAATATTCCACCACTAGCTAAATAATCCCCTATTGTAAAAAATCCTGCATTTCCTTGATATTCCCCCGGTGCAAAATAATTTCCATTTAAATAAAAACCACCGTTAGCTAAAAAGAAAGCGCAATCGCAAGCCCTCACAGTTGTTGTTGGTATTAAAAAAGACAATATTATCATTAAACTTACGATAATTTTTTTAGTTTTCACCTTCATAATTTAGCACATATTAAACAATTTGTCAAATAAAAGTATTGTCAGATTTAAAGTGCGATAGCATATTAAATTAGACATTTTTAAAATTCTACCAATTTAAAAAAATATTTTTTACTTTTATGCTATATTGATATGATGAAAAAAGAAGCAAAAAGTCTTCAGGGGACAATCTCTATCACATCAAAAGCTACTGGCTATGTAAAGATTAACACCTTAGAACAAGATCTAGAAATTGACTATAAACACTTAAATACTGCTCTTCATGGGGACACAGTAGAGATAATACTGCATCCAAAAGGAAGCGGACGTCAAGGTGGAGAAGTTATTAAAATATTAAATAGAGCAAAAATGAAATTTACCGGAGTGTTAGAAAAAGAAAATGAGATATATTTCTTAAAGCCAGATGATACTAAAATGTACACAGATATTTTAATACCTGAAGAATTTTTAAATGGTGCTAAAATAGGCCAAAAAGTTTTTGGAAAAATTATATCTTGGGAAAATTCTAAAAAAGCTCCAGAAGGAAAAATAATAAAAATCTTAGGACAACCGGGTGATAATAATACAGAAATGATAGCAATTGCATTAGAAAAAGGTTTTAATGAAAAGTTATCAGATGAAGTAGAAAAAGAAGGAAAAACAATAGGACTCATTGGTATAAAAAAAGAAGATTTTATAGGAAGACGAGATTTTAGAAAAACTCTCACATTCACAATAGATCCAATAGACGCAAAAGATTTTGATGACGCAATATCGTTTCGTATTCTCCCCTCCTTAAATAAGGAGGGGGTAGGGGGTGGTAATTCAAAAAATCACCACCCCGCCCTAAATGGCACCCCTCCTCAACAAGGAGGGGAACTTTATGAAATAGGAATCCACATAGCAGATGTATCACACTATGTAAAAATAGGTAGTGAATTAGATAAAGAAGCAGAAAAAAGAGGGACTTCTGTATATCTTGTGGACCGAACAATACCTATGTTACCAGAAGTATTGTCTAATAATTTATGTTCATTAATACCTAATAAAGACCGACTCACAATGAGTGCCGTATTTATTCTAGATGAAAATGCAAAAGTAAAATCACAATGGTTTGGTAAAACCATTATTCATTCTCAAAAAAGATTTAGTTATGAAGAAGCAGAAATTTCAATAAAAAATTCTACAGCTTTTTTACATAAAGAATTAGAAATATTAAATAATTTAGCAAAAAAATTAACAAAAGAAAGATTTGTAAATGGTGCAATATCATTAGAACAAGAAGAAGTTAAATTTATTTTAGATAAAGATGGAGTGCCAATAAAAGTTATAAAAAAAGAACGAGGAGATTCAAATAAATTAATCGAGGAATTTATGTTATTGGCAAATAAAAAAGTTGCAGAAATAATGTCTAAAGATATAAAAATAAATACCTCTATTTCTAAAACACGTCCGCCATCTGGAAGAAATAAAAAAGAGTCTGAAGCATTCATATATAGAGTACATGATCTACCAAGTGAAGAAAAGATGGCTGATTTGTCATTCTTCTTAAAAAGTTTGGGTTATAAATTTCATTTACAAAACGGTATAATATCCAGCTATGAAATAAATAAAATACTAAAGAGTTTTTCAGAAAAAAACAGTGGTGAGAAAGATGCTGTAAATCGTGCAGTTGTGAGGTCTATGGCAAAAGCAATATACTCTACAAAAAATATCGGGCACTATGGTTTGGCTTTTCGTTATTACACTCATTTTACATCCCCTATCAGACGTTATCCAGATATAATGGTACACAGACTTTTACTTGATCATTTATCTGGAAAAAAAATAGATAAAGAAAAAATATATGAATATGAGGAAATTTCACGAAAATCTTCTGAGCAAGAAAAAAAGTCTGCTGATGCAGAGAGAGCTTCTGTAAAATACAAACAAGTAGAATATATGTCATCTAGAGTAGGAAATGATTTTACTGGTATAATAAGTGGAGTAAATGAATGGGGCATTTATGTTGAAGAAAAAGAAAGTAAATCTGAAGGTATGATACGAGTAAAAGATATGAAAGATGATTTCTATATTTTTAATGAAAAAAAATTAGAATTAGTTGGTCAAAAAAGAAAAAAAAGATATCGTTTAGGCGATCAAGTAAAGATAAAAGTAAAATCAGTTGATTTAGAACGGAAAAATATAGATTATGCACTAATATAATAAATTTTTTTAAAATTCGTCAAAAAATTATGGGTATAAAACTCAAAATAAAAAAAATTATATTTATATTATTGGCCTTATTTATAGGCTTTTTCTCTTTTTCATTAATTTTTGAAAATTTAGAAAATATAGAAAACAAAAGTCTATATGTCTCAAAAAACAATACTGCAAATGTCGCCACAACAATACCCACAGAAAATAAAAGGGGTAAAGAAGAAAAGTTAGAATATTTTTATTTTAATAAAGAATCAAAAGAATCATCAGAGAAATTAAAAATCTCAGCAGAAGCATATATAGTGGGAGATTTAAATATAGGAGAGGTTATTTTAGTAAAAAATCAAGATAAAAAATTCCCTATTGCTTCCATATCTAAATTGATGACAGCTACTATCGCAAAAGAAATCTCTACTCCAAAAGACATTGCAAAAGTCAGCAAAAGAGCGCTCGCCACTTATGGAGAAAATGGAAATTTTAAAATAGGAGAAAAAATAAAAACAAATGATTTGCTTTATCCCCTTTTATTAGAATCAAGCAATGATGCTGCAGAAACATTAGCAGAACATTTTGGTAGAAATACCTTTTTAAGTAAAATGAATCAAAAAGCAGAAAGTCTGCAAATGTCAAATACATTTTTTAATGACCCAAGTGGACTATCGATAAAAAATCAATCTACTGTCTCCAATATGTTTAAATTCACTGGATATTTAAAATTAAATAATCAAGAATTATTAAATATTACTACAAAAAGAAGTTTTTCTATTAAAGGACATTCGTGGTTTAACAACAATCAATTTTTGCGTGAAGAAGGATATGCAGGAGGCAAAAGTGGATATACAGATCCCGCAAAACAAACGGTTGTATCTACTTTTTCTTTAAAACTTGGAGAAAACGACACCAGACCTATCGCAATAGTGCTTTTACAAAGTAAAGACAGACAAAAAGATGTATTAACAATATTAAATTATTTGAAAAAAAATGTATATTATGGCGGAGAAAAAGATGCGACATCTCTATGGATACAAGAAAGATTAAATATGCCAGATCAAAGAGAGCCAGACTTTGTGACACTTGCATTTTTAGGAGATATGATGCTTGATCGTGGTGTTAGAAATTCAGTAAATAAAAATTTCAAAGGTGACTACTCATCTCTTTTTGAAAAATTAGATATATTAAAAAAATCAGATATTGTTTTTGCTAATTTAGAAGGCACTGCATCAGATAAAGGAAAAGATATTGGAAACTTATATTCATTTAGAATGGACCCTGGAGTAATACCTGCATTAAAAGGAGCAGGTGTCAGCATAGTGTCAGTTGCAAATAATCATGTAGGAGATTGGGGACGCATAGCATATATAGATACACTTTCGCGTTTAAAAGAAAATGAAATAGCATACACTGGTGGAGGTACATTATTGGAAGCAGAAAATCCCACAATTATAGAAAAAAATGGAATGAAAATAGGATATTTAGGATTCTCAGATGTCGGACCAAATTGGATGGAAGTCACTGAAGACAATATGGGGCTATTGCTCGCAAGTAATCCAAAATTCGACGTAATAATACAAAATGCTTCAAAAAATGTAGATTATCTTGTAGTATCATTTCATTTTGGTGATGAATATAAAACTAAACACAATAAAAGACAAGAATATCTAGCACATAGAGCCATAGACAATGGAGCAAAAATAGTAGTAGGACATCATCCTCATGTGATAGAAGATGTAGAAATTTATAGCCCAAAATCCTGTACTCAAAGTTCGTGCGTGGGCTTTATCGCTTATTCACTAGGCAACTTTATTTTTGATCAAAAATTCTCTACCAACACAATGGAGGGGATGTTCTTAGAACTTAAATTAAACAAAGACGGATCTATGTCAACAAAGAAAAATATAATAAAATTAAATTCTGTATTCCAACCAGATAAAATAATAAAAGGCAAAGAAGAAATAATAAAATTTGAAATTCCCAAAACTCCGTAAGTTATCTAATTTTACTTTTCCACTAACTTCGTCAGCTGACTGAGTTAGTAGAAATTTAGCAAATTAATTGCCAAAGCCTTGCTTTGGCAATTTTGATAAAAAGTTGTATAAAAATTTAAATAAATAAGCTATAAAAATACCTAAAATAAATCCAGCAAAGATATCTTGTGGATAATGAACTCCGAGAGAAATACGAGCAAGGCCTATTAAAATAGCAAAAAAAATAAAGAGTAAACCAACTTTTTTATGTAATAAAAAAATAATAAAAGCTAAAGCCATAAAAAATGTGGCGTGGCCTGATGGAAAAGAAAAACCTTTCTCATATAAAAGTGGAATAATATCAGAAAGTACTTCAAAGGGTCTTCTAATTAAAAATAAATTTTTAAATAAATAAGACAAAAACCAAGCAAAGGATGCAGTAAAAAATACAAATATAATTTCCTTAAATCTATCTAAGGTGTAGCCATAAGTCCGACTTATGGCTGGACTTATGGCTAATAAATAAAGTATAGCGAAAAAAACAACAAAATATGGTAAAGTGTTTGCTAAAAAAATAATCAATTCATCAATAAAATTTGATTGATGCGCAAAATTATAAAAAAAATAAAAAATTTGATTATTCATAAATTACTACTACTGAGGTCTTGCCTAAATGTTAAGCAAACCTCAGTTTTTATATTCCTAAAAATTCATTTCTAATATCATCTCTATGTACTCCCCTTGAATATCTACGCATACTCATTAAAATACCTAATCCTATAAATTCAGTTAATAAATGAGATCCTCCGTAACTCATAAATGGTAATGGAATACCTGTAACTGGAAAAATACCTAAATTCATACCTATATTTATAAGTATGTGACTCATAAAAAAAATAGCAATACCCATACCAAAAAGCATTTCGAAATTAGAAGCTCCAAATGAAGCAAGGTAAAGTATTCTCCATATAATAAAAGCAAAAAGTGATAATAATAATATAGATCCTACAAATCCCCATTCTTCAGCATATGCAGCAAAAATAAAGTCGGATTGTGGTTCTGGTAAAAATTTCAAACGTGATTGCGAACCAAAGCCGAGTCCTTTGCCAGTCATTTGACCAGAGCCGATGGCTACTGTTGACTGAAATACATTATAACCAGAACTATGAATATTTGCCAATGGATTTAAAAAATTTGAAATTCTATCTTTCTGATAAGATGCGAAAACAAAAAACCAAAGTGCTGCAAAAATCAAAACACCAGAGAGAAATACTAAAAATAAATGTTTTTTTGAAATTCCTGAAACAAAAACCATCCCAAGCCAAATAAAAAATATAATCATAGCAGAACCAAAATCTGGCTGTAAGAGAACTAAGAAAAATGGAATTATTGCATAAAATCCAGAAATAAAAATATGTTTTACATCTTTGATTTCCACATGACGACGAGAAAAATATTTAGCTAAAACTATTACCAATACTAACTTCATAAAATCTGCTGGCTGTATAGATATGCCTCCAAAACTAAACCAGCTTTGCGCACCATTTGAAACATTACCTAAAACAAAAAGAGCAAGAAGTAAAAAACAGGAAGTAAGAAAAATAAATACCAAAACTTTTGTACGTTTCAAAAAATCAAAATCAATAAAAGATATAGTAAAAAAAACTATTAAAGATATAATAACCCAAATAATTTGTTTATTAAAAAAACTACCTCCACCATCTTCTGGTATAAAAGACCTCATCGTTACAAGACCAGCAGAAATAATAGGTAAAATAAAAAAAATTAAAAGCCAATCTATTCTTTTAAGAGCTTTCTCTGCCATAAATTATTTTAATTCTGCTAAAAAAATATTATACATAGGAATAATTTCTTTAGTTATTACTTTTCTATCAAAAGGAAGTGGCCAAGTAAAATTAATATCTACTTGTTCTTCTCCTTTTAATGATTCTAAATAAGTACGACTAGCAGAAATAGCATTTCCTAAATCATCATACAAAATCAAAACTACATTTAATTCTGGAACAGTAAAAAGTGATTTATTTTTTAATGTTGTAGAAACTATAGGACTATCTTCTTCATTTTCTAATTTTATATCTCCAACTAAGATTTTTAATTGATTTATTTTTTCAGGTAATACATTTACCCAAATAGGAATTTCTGTAAATTCAAAAGACGTATAAACAGGGGCAGAATATCCGAGATCAATAGCAGACTCAAAAACAGCAAATTTTCCAGCTGGAGGAATGCTAATTTCTCCTTCACGTTTACCTATATATATATTATCTTTATCTGCAAAACGAAATCTATATTTTATTTTATAAATAGCAGTATTTGTATTTTGATTTTCAACATAAGCCACAGCATTGTATCTTCCCGGCACAATAGGAAAAGTACGAGACCATAAAACTGAAAGTTTATCTACTTCAAAAGTACATACAAGAATACAAGAACCCCCGCAATCAATCCCAGTCTCATTTCCATTTTGTTTTTTGTCATTACAAGTTGGTTCTTTGTTTAGATACGGATAACTTACTAAAAATGCAAAAATACCAAAAAATATAAATAAAATAATTATATAAAAAATTTGTCTTTTTAATGCCCAGCTCATAGGAATATTATAGCATTACAAAAGAAAAAACCTAAAAACAGGATAGGTAATTTAATAATAAAATACTTCGTTTAGTGAATAAAAAATCTTTTTTAATTGTTCATCTGTAATTTCACCAATTTTATTTATCATTCGTTCTTTTGAAATAGTTCTAATTTGAAAAGTTATGATTTCAGAATCTTCTTTTAATTTATTAATTTTATTTTTCTCAAGTTTTACACAACCAGCATAATTTTTAATTTTGCTTGAAATCGGACAAATAATAAAAACACCGAAATTCTTATTCATAGTGTTGCCAGAAATAATAACAACCGGGCGCTTACCTTTTTGCTCCTTGCCTATAGTCGGGCTTAAATCAGCGAAGTAAATCTCCTTCTGAAACAGAAGCATATTATTTTTCGAGTCGAATTAATTGTTCTAAGTAGTCTCCCATCCCTTCTTCTGCCATTACTTTCATCTCAGTGTCCATAGAAGCCCTTTTGAAAGACTGAGCGTATTCTTTTTGTCGGATTGATTTTTTAAATTCATTTAATGCCTGCTCTAAAATAGCGCGTCTAGTCAATTTCTCATTAACAGAATATTCTTCGATCCATTCCATTAATTCACACGATAAATTATTTGTGAAAGTTACTGATTTCATGATACTTTATGATATTTATAATATCTATTTATATTATATAAATACTAAAAATATTGCAACAAAGTTATCCACAACACAAAAAACCTTTTAAAAAATAAAAGGTTTTTTAGAATCAAATACTCAGTGCTGGCGATAACCTACTTTCCCCTAAAAAGAGTATCATCGGTTCAACAAGGCTTAACTTCTCTGTTCGGAATGGGAAGAGGTGTGACCCTTGCGACAAATCACCAACACTGAAAATTTGATGCATTTTTACATTACCAGATTTTCATGAACTTCACAAAATGGATTATCTATGTCAGTACGAATCTTACACAAATAATCCATAAACTCCTCCCTAGCCATATGGCATAGGAGGGAAAAAATTTTCTTCCTCCCTTTTAGGGAGGTCGAAAATCTTATCCATTTTTGCTCCTAAATACAGGAGCAACGTTATACTTAAAAAGATTTCCATAAGAACTATATTTTGTGAAATTCACGAAGTAATGTCAAAGACTGTCCTTAACATATATTAACATATTTATATTTACAATGTCAAGAACTATTCTTAATATTTTTTAATTTTTTGTGGTTTGCAAATTTCTTAACAGGAATCGAAACATTAGTACTTCTCAGCTGTACACATTACTGTGCTTACACTTAAAGCCTATCAACCTAGTCATCTCCTAGGGTTCTAAACGATTCCTAATCTTGAAGCTGGCTTCCCTCTTAGATGCTTTCAGAGGTTATCCATTCCCGACATAGCTACCGAGCAGTCCACT
>JBBUAC010000004.1:5116-16887 GCA_038061035.1 Patescibacteria group bacterium | reverse complement strand
GGGTTGTCTTTCATTGGTACTACAACAATCCTAAGTCCATTAGGCAATATCTTTTTTGTGAATTTCATAATAGACGAAATATAACACATATAAGGATAAAATAAAAAGAGCGAAAGTGTTGTTTCCGTTTTTTAATCCCAAAGATTCAAGTAATGTTTCGAAAAAAGATCAAGACCTCTTTCCATTTTTTTACGAGCGTTTTCCATCGCTTCTGTATCAATTTCTAGCATCTTTCCTTTATCAGCATCAACCCACTTATGATATCCACAAGTATCTAAAAATTTTGCTGCCTCAAAACCTTGTGCCATTTCTTCTAATATTTCGTACCACTTATGACATTCATCATTCTTTACACCCTTATCATAAAACTCTGAAGGACATCCATGTCCATTTTTTAATTTACGAATAAGCTCTGGCATCATATCTGAAACATAGGAATGCATATTCCACCAATCACAGTCAGCCCAACCTCGGCTACCTCTCTGAAAAAACCATTTAATTTTTTTAAACATAACATGATTATAACTTATAATAATAAAAAATAAAACCGTT
Source organism: Patescibacteria group bacterium (assembly GCA_038061035.1). Taxonomy (GTDB): domain Bacteria; phylum Patescibacteriota; class Minisyncoccia; order Phycocordibacterales; family UBA9973; genus UBA9973. The sequence continues at coordinate 16,335 of JBBUAC010000004.1, read as the reverse complement.
CCCTATCTCTACGCTATAGCGTTATTATAGTAAATTTACAATAAATTCTACAACTTAAAGAACTTAACAAGAGACTTATCACCCTCTATTTTATCTGCGACAATATAAAGCAAATCTTTACCTATCTTGAAATCGGTTTTAATTAAATTAATAAAATCTTCACAATCATACGGATATACCCAAACACTATCTTGCAATCTTACAAATCCCATGTTGAACAATGTTTTTCGAATCTTATCTCTTGTATTTTTTCTTTCTTCTTTAATATCAAAAATGAGAAGCCGCCACTTCCAGTCCCAGCTGTGAGGCTTTTTGATTTTAAAGTTGTCAATTTTAAACTTTCGTAACTTTTCTATTCCTTTTTTAGTTAACTTAGCAAAACTTCCTCTTTCTGTCTTTTCAAAAATTATTAAACCTTCATCTTTTAATCTCGCAAGAGATCTATTAAAAGAATATTTACGGTACTTATTCTTCATAAATTCTGGTTCTAACTTTGATAAAACTTTTATCATCTTAGGAGCCATCAAAGCAACACTAAGTCCTCCAACAGCGTAAATAGTGGTCAAAATTACTTTTTGAATATTTGCTTTACGATTTCTTTTCCTGACTTCTTTTTCTATATTTCCCATAATCTATATTATTTATTAATTTTTATAATTTACTATCTTAACGCTATAGCATAATTATAGTAAATAAATATATTATTATAAATTTAATAAACTTTTTATCTCATTTTAATTTCGTTTTTATTCTAATTTACTCCTATAAAATCCCCCAAAAAAATCATGAGTAAAAACAACTTCACTCTTATATAAAATATCTTCATGACCCAAAAATCTTTCAATATTACCAGTCCATCTTGCTTCATATTTCCAGTCTCCTTCTATATATTCTGTTGGTCCTCGAGGTTGAAACATTTCCTTTTTTTCACCTGCAGACATTGCTTTTTTTAAAAAATCAAAAGTTTCATGTGTAAATTTCTTATCATTTTGATATTTTTTCTCCATTCCCCCTCCATAAAGTTGCGACCAAACTGGCTTATCTTTATACCAAACTACTTCTCTGCCCCAAGACTGTCTATGCCCACCAAAACTATCTTTGTAATAAAAATCACCATCTTTATATTCCAACTCTCGAAAACCTTCTTCTTTTGAATTAACTTCCATACCGCCTCCAGCATAAGTTTTCAACATTGCCATACCAAGAAAATTATTTAAGTTCAAAATAAATTTTTGATTTTCAAAATCGTCTTGTGTCATTGTATTTAATATATCTTTAATCATAAATTAAAATTACTTTATCTTTTCTTTAATATAATCTTTAAGTTCTGATATTTTTATCCTTTCCTGCTTCCCTGTATCTCTGTCTCGAATAGTAACAGTGTCGTCTTCCAAAGTTTGAAAATCTACAACAATGCAAAATGGTGTACCGATTTCATCTTGTCTGCGATATCTTTTTCCAATATTTCCATTGTCATCCCACATAACACGGCCAAATTCTGCTTTAAGTGGAGCAAATACTTTTACATTTGCATATTCTACAAGTTCTGTCTTATTTTTCAAAAGTGGTGAAACAGCACAAATTACTGGTGCAATACTGGGTTTAAATTTAAGATAAGATCGAATTTCTTCTACGCCATCTTTAAAATTTTTTTGTTCAACATAAGAAGAAAGCAAAATCGCAAGTACAGCTCTATCAACTCCAAAAGAAGGCTCTATGACATGAGGAATAATTTTTTTCCCGACGCTTTCGGTCGGGATCCCGACCCCTTCGGGTGTCGGGACTTCATCAAGATAATCTAATTTATGATTTTTTAAATCAAAGTCCGTTCTATAAGCAAGACCAAAAAGTTCCTTTCTACCAAAAGGAAAATCAAATTCAAAATCAATAGTTCTATCTGAATAATGCGCCCTGTCACCATCTTTTATTTCAAGTTCATGAACTTTATTCATATCAATACCCAATTCTTCCATCCATTCCAACATTTCATCTTTCCAATATATAAAATATTTTTCCCAATCTTCTTTTCGCACAAAATATTCTATTTCCATTTGTTCAAATTCACGAATACGAAAAATAAAATCTCTCGGAGTTATCTCATTTCTAAAAGCTTTACCTATCTGAGCTATACCAAAAGGAAGCTTTGGGTGATGTGCATCAATTATATTTTTAAAATTTACAAAAATCCCCTGAGCTGTTTCTGGACGTAAATATGAAATAGCACTTGATTCTTGTATAGCACCAACGTGTGTTTGAAACATCATATTAAATTGTTTTGACTCTCCTAATTCTCCTCCACAATCTTCACATTTTTTTTGATCCTCTATCTGATCTGTGCGAAATTTCTTTTTACATAAAATACACTCTGACATAGGATCCACAAAATTCGTTACATGACCTGCATTTTGCCAAACTTCCCGACGCATCAATATCGCAGCATCAATTCCAAACATATCGCGTCTATTATCTACAAATTTCTTCCACCAATTTTGTTTAATATTGTTTTTTAAAGCTAATCCAAAATGACCATAATCATACGTCCCTGCAAGACCTCCATAAATCTCTGAACCAGAAAATATAAAACCTCTTCTCTTGCAAAGAGAAACTATTTTTTCCATTCTGTCGTCATTATCTATTGCATTTTTCTCTGTATCTTTGTTCATTTTTAATTCGTAATTTTTAATTATTAATTATTAATTATTCCACAACCCGTGCTCCAGATGATAAGAAACTAGGGTCATTTGAAAGTTTTGTATTTAATGACGATTTATTGATTCTTATATTAACTTTAGCAAAATCATCGTATCCGGTCAAAATAGCATCGTTTATAATAGTTGGTGTAGTGTCAACTTGAGAAAGTGAAGGTATAAAAGAAATCTGAAAAGCAACCTCTTTCCCTGTCTGAGAAATGCCTGCACCTTTAGCTATTTTACCTACATTCCAAACTATTTCTCTAGTAGAAGCATCAAATTTCAAATCCTCTGTATTTGGAGATATTGGACCTACAAATTTTATCCACGGTGGAAGAGAGGAATTCACAGTGGCTTTTGAAATATTATTAGAAGTATTGGAAAGTGTCCATACTATAGTATATGTAGTTTCTTTTTCTGCTTTAGGAGGTATGGGTCCAGTATTTGTAAAAGGCCCCGAAGAATAAATAGCTTTAGCTACAAAACCAACGTCAGAAATAACTCTTATTATTTTAGACTCAGAATTTTTTAATGTTTTTTCTATATTACCTTCAAGGGCTTGTTTGCCAGAAATAGAAATCTCCATATTCAAAGAAGGCTCTGTAGTCATACCACCCGTTGCAGAGAATATCGGAAGAGTGAATAATGTAAAACCAACAGAACCTGACTGCCCTGGGCCCACTTCTCTAAAATTATTTAGTGAATTCTTATCCCAAATAATGACATCTTCTAAAGAATTATAAAAACCCTCAGGTGCTTCTAATTTTTTACGGTCAAATACATTTCCAGAAATTTTCGCCCTAATTTCAAGATCATTGATTTTTGTGTCCAAATTGTTTACCCAACGAATATTTCCAGTTATTGGAGTTTTTGAATTAACAGCATATTCTTTTTCATATACTCCATTCACAAAAAGTTTTGCTTCTATGAAAGGCCTCTTAATTAAAATTGTATGACTTAAAGAATTAAAAATAACACCAATTACAGATTTGTCTGTCTTTGATTGAGATCCACTAAAAATTTTAAATGTCTTTTCTTCTCCATCAAAAACATCGATCATTTTTCCATTTATTAAAATATTATTTTCTGCTCCAGGAGAAAGATCTCCTAAATTCCAAATATTATTACCAAAAGAAGGCTCAGGCTTAGAAGACGTAAATTGAAAACCCGTCGGATAGTCGATTTTTACAAGCATACTAGATGCTGGCTTAGAAGCATTTAAGGTGGATTTCACATTAAATACTACATCCTGATTTGAGCTTATTTCAAAAGGAGCTTCTATGGAGAGATTTATAGGTGTGGAATTAATAGAAATATCATAGAATTTTTCTTTTAAGAATATGGCATTTGATCCTTCTACTCTATATTCAAGAAAAACTTTTATTTGTTGCACAGACCCTTGTTCTCCAAATAAAACTATTTTTAAGTTTTCGTTTTGAACACCTCCCGCTGGAATAGTCCCCAATGAAGTACGAATTCTCTCTACATCTTTGAATTCAGAAGAAGAAGAACCTGAAGATCCTTTTGGATATTCTACAATCAAGTCTACGAGTTCAAGAGCTGAATTATTTTTATTTATTATTTCAATCTGTAGCGGCAGGTCTTCCCCTCCAGCAACAAAAGTATTTCCTAATATTGAAATTTCTATATTTTGATTAGAAACAACATTGCCTTTTCCAAAAAACATATAAGAAACATAGCCTAATGCTAAAATAAAAAATATTATTGAAAAAATAAAAAATTTTTTAAACATTGATGTTTTTACAAATAGTTTTTCAAAATTATTTGTAAAATTATGACTTTCCCAAGAATCAGGTATTTCCTTTTGTTCTATTGGTGAAAAACTCTCATGATGTTCTACTTGTGTCCTGTAACTATTACTAAAAAGTTTTCTTTTCAATTCTTCAAGTCTGTTTAACTTTTCTTTGTCATTTGGTAACATATACAAAATTATAACACTATAGCCCAGATTCACGAAGTGCTCTATTTATCTCATTCAATATATTAACTCTACTTTTTGCCGCTTCAAAAATCAAATCTTTTTCAAATGGAGATTTAATTAGATTTTTAAGCTTTTCATTTCCACCAATATAACCCAAATTATTTAATATTCGCAAAACAATTATGGCTTCTATGTTGTGCAATTCTTCTTTAGCATTAGATTTCTCTAATACAAGCAACCCATTCAAAAAATCAATAAATAAGGTTTTATTTGCATCTTCTCCTGCAAGTAATCTTTTTAATAAATAAGAAATGTTTACAAAAATTTGAAATTTCTTTTTATCTTTTATAATATCTTCTAAAATATTTGTCTTTGATGCACTAGTTATTCGCCAAAAATCTTTACCTTTCACTAAATCAACTTTTATATATGAATAATCTTGTAAAACAAAACGCAATTTGGAAGATATTTTTCTTACACCTTGAGCAGAAGCATATATCATTCCTAAATCACAGGTAAAAATAAAGTAATATCTCCCCGCCTCTCCAAAATCTCTACTCCCCAATATTATTCCTTCTGTATGATAAATATGGTGCATCGTGAATTTTAAATCTTTTTTTATTTTTCTATTTTTATTTTAAATATTAATTTTTCTATTTTTATTTCTATTCCATTATTTTTTTCAAAAGAAATATTGTTAGCGCTGACAGTTTTTAACAAATCTTTTTCAAACTTATTTATCAAATCCACTCCCTTATCATCAGTCTCTATAATAAGAGAAACCATATCGTTTGGTGTTAACCCAATTTGTTTTCTGATATCTTGCACGCCACGAATAAATTCACGAAAGTCCCCCTCTTCTTTTAATTCTTTAGTAATTTCTATATCAAGCAAAATCTCAGTATCAATATTTTTATTTTCTATCACTTCTTTCACATTCAACTCTTCTTTTATTAAGTCAGCATATTCAATTCCTAATTCGTAATTCTTAATTTCTAATTTAAAAAGTGGTTGACGAACTTTTATATTTGCCCTCTGGCGAGCCTCTAAGCCGAGAGTTACTATTTTCCTGACTATTTCCATATTTTTTAAAATTTCCAATTCATAATTTGTAATTCGTAATTGATTATTAGGCCATTTTGTTAGATGTACAGACTCTGGATCTTTTTCATTTTTCAATTTTAAATAAATATCTTCTGCTCCAAATGGCGCAAATGGTGCCATAATTTTAGAAAGAGTTTTTAAAACAAAATATAAAACTTGTTTAGCTTCTTTATCTCCTTCTTTTATTCTCTCCCGTGAACGACGTAAATACCAAGTAGATAAATCTCCAATAAAATCACGAATTGCTCTCGTCGGTTCAAGTAATTTATAATTATCAAGATTTTTTGTTGTGAGTTCTACTAGTTCGTCTAATCTAGCTAAAATCCATTGGTCAAGAATATTCAACCTCTCCCAACCCTCTCCTGTCAGGAGAGGGCGAAGGGTGAGGTCTTCTTTTTCTAAATCTTTATTACGATATAATTCATAAAAAGCCAACACATTGTAAAGTAATCCAAATACTTGTTGATAAAGTATTTGCACGGTTTTTTCATCAAAATTTTTAGATTCTCCAGGTTGGTTTACTGAGTACATCCACAATCGTAATGTATCAACGCCGTATTTTTCGATCATAATCCATGGATCAATAACATTGCCAAGAGATTTTGACATTTTCTTACCATTAGCATCCAATAAATGCCCAAGACAAATAACATTTTTATATGCTTTACCACGACCCATCAATACACCTATTGCATGCAGTGTATAAAACCATCCACGAGTCTGATCTATCGCTTCAGAAATAAAATCTGCTGGATAAGCTAATTTTTGATTTTCTAAAGGTTTACCCTGAGCATAGTCGAATGGATAATGATCCTGTGCAAATGGCATAGCGCCTGAATCAAACCATACGTCCATCACTTCTTTTGTACGTATAAAATCACTTCCACAATCACACATAAGTTTTACTTCGTCGATATATGGCTTGTGTAAATCAAGTTCAAAATTTTCATTATGCGAAAGTGGAATAAAATTAAATTTTTTAATTTCTGCATTTTTAAGAGAATTAAAAGGATTATTTTTACTTGATAAAGAATCCAATAGTAAACCTCTAATTACAAAACTTAAAGCGTCAGTCGCACTTCCATGACCAAAAATTAAAATATTTTTATTGGAATGATTTGCTTCCAATTCATAAATAAACTGACCAATCCTTTTAATTAATTGAACAAAACTTTCACCATCAGGTAAAATTTCATTCGGGTTATCTAAATAATCTTTATCATAATATTTGTTAAAAACAGTCTTATTTTTACCCTCAAAAAAAGAGCTTGTTTCCCATTCCTGAATTCGTTTGTCATAAATAATTTTTTTTAGCGGAAAATTAATTTGATCACAAAATATTTTAGCAGTCTCTTTTGCTCTCTCAAATGGCGAAGAAAAAACAATATCTATTTTTTCTTTAAAATTTTTAGAACTTTCCAAAACTTGTTTTTTACCAAGTTCTGTCAATTTAGCGTTAAGATTAAGATCTTTATAATGAACACCGCCTTTAATATTATTTTCTGCTTCTCCGTGCCTCATCACAAAATATTTATTTCCAGATTTTTTTGTTTTATTTTTCAATTCTTCTAAGCTACCGACTACATGTCTTTTTTCACATTTACTACATTCCCAAATAGGAAGTGGTGTTCCCCAATATCTCTCTCTTGATATTGCCCAATCTTTTATCTCTCGTAACCATTCTCCAAAACGACCATCCCGAATATATTCTGGTTCCCAATTTATATCACTATTTTCTTCTATTAATGTTTTTTTAATCTTTGGATCAGACATTCTGATATACCAAGAATCACGTGCATAATAAACAAGGGATGTGTGACATCGCCAACAATGTGGATATGAATGTTTATAATTCTCTTGTTTAAAAAATAAATTTCTTTTCTTTAAATCTTCTATGATATCTACCGCCATTGTAGGTTTACCTTTTTCATCTATTTCTTTTACAAATCTTCCTTCCAAAAATCCTGTTCCTTTTATAAAATTTCCTTCTGGATTTACTAAATGATGTTTTGGTAAGTCTACCTTTGTGCCAAGCTCAAAATCATCTTGTCCATACATCACTGCAGTATGAACTACACCTGTACCATCTTCTGTATTAACAAAATCTGCATTATATATTTTGTAAGCATTTTTTAATTTTATTTTTTCATCTCCTACTATTGTATTTATCAAATAAGAAAAAAGTGGTTCATATTCTAGGCCTATTAAATCTTTACCTTTCATTTCTTCTACTATTTTGTAATTATTGCCTTCTAAAAGTTGCGAAAGCCTTGCTTTCGCAAGTATAAGAAATTCATTTCCAAGTTTTACTTTTACATATTCTATATCAAAACCAATAGCCAAAGCCACATTTCCTGGTAATGTCCAAGGCGTCGTCGTCCAAGCAAGTATATAATTGTTGTCTTGATTTTTAATCTCAAATTTCACATACACAGAAAGATCTTTTACATCTTCATATCCTTGTGCAAGTTCATGAGAAGAAAGCCCTGTCCCACAACGCGGACACCATGGCACTACTTTATAATCTTTGTAAAATAATTTTTGATCATCTATTTTTTTTACTATATTCCAAACAGATTCTATATATGAATTACGATAAGTTATGTACGGATTTTTTTGATCTACCCAATACCCTATTCTCTCAGTAAACTTTTCCCAAAAATCCAAATACTCCCAAACATTTTTTTTACATTGTTCATTAAATTTAGCAATTCCATATTCTTCAATTGCTTTTTTAGAATTTAAACCAAGCATCTTTTCTACTTGAAGCTCAACTGGAAGTCCGTGAGTATCCCATCCACCTTTTCGGCGAACATAAAAACCATTCATTGTTTTATATCGTGGAATCACATCTTTAAATGCTCTGGCTTCTAAGTGATGTATTCCGGGTTTTCCATTTGCAGTAGGAGGACCTTCATAAAAAACAAATTCTTTTTTGTCTTTTGATTGCTCTAAGCTCTTTTCAAAAATATTATTTTCTTTCCAAAATTCCAATATTTTTTCTTCCCTTTTTGCTATTTCACTTTTTTCTTTATTATCTTTCTTTTCTTCCATATTCTTATATTACTAAAAAAACCAATAATTGCAAAGAAATAAATAAGATTAAAGTTATCCACAGATAAATGTTTACATAAAATAAAATTTAAAATTATTTACATTTTCTCCGGTGCTTCTATACCAAGTAAATACAAACCATTTTTCATCACAACAGAAAAAGCAGAAGTCAAAGCTATTTTATACGGAGAGCTATCATCATCTTTATTTATAATCTGTGTATTGCCATAGAAACTATTGTAAATGCGAGAAAGTTCTATTAAATAATTCGCTACATAATGCGGTTCAAATTCTTTACTTGCACGAAACACTATTTCAGGAAAACGATACAGCATTTTTTCTAAATCCACCACTTCCCATTTACTTGGCGACCTGATCGCCAAATAAATGTCTTCATTTTTAGCTTTCTCTAATAAAGACTTTGCGCGAGCATATGAATACTGCATATAAGGACCAGAATCCCCTTCAAAAGAAATAGATTTTTCAAAATCATAAATAGTGTCCCCCCCAATAGCTTGTTTAAGAATAGAATATTTTAGAGCAGATACTCCTACATCAATAGCCACTTTTTTCTTTTCTATTTCAGTAAAATCTCTATCTTTTATTTTTTCAAAAATCGCATTTTCCACATCTTTTATCAAAGATTCACCTGTGATGACATTTCCTTTTCTTGAACTCATTTTTCCTTCTGCAAAACGAATCATACCGTGAGTAATATGTTTCATTTTCGATTCGTACTCTGGATGAATAAGTGAGATTGCTTTTTGTACAACTTTCATATATTCACCTTGCTCTATCGCAGTAGTAACAATAGAAATATCTAAATCTTCTTTTTGAAACTTTGTTATAGTAAGTCCTATTTCTTTTGCTTCATATGTAGGTAAATCTTCAGATGTTATAAAAACTCTAGTATGAAGTTTTATGTCGTGTGATTCTGCATAAAAAACTATTGCACCATTTGATTCTTCAAAAATTTCTGGTATGTTTTCTTTTATTATTTGCATACCAATAGGTGCCATTACTGACTCAAAAAAATAATAATCAAACTTTGTTCCAAGTTTCTTATAAATAGTTTCAAAAGCTTCTAATGTTACTTCTCTACCCCATTTATAAAGCACATTTATTTCTTCATCATTTTTCTCATAAATTTTTTTATTTATTTTATCAATTTCTATTTTTATCTTTTCATCTTCCTCATATAACTTTGACGCAAAAGAATAACAAGACCCTATATATTCTGCTTGAACTTCCACTGATAAAGAAATATCTGGCTTACCTTTTTCTAAAAGACCATAAATTGCTTTAGCAACATGAAGTCCAATATCACCTTGATAATTTGCACGAATTATTTTTGCACCAGAATATTCTACCAACCGAGAGATAGACTCTCCTATACTATTGCTCATCAAGTGACCAATGTGAAATGGTTTAAAAGGATTTGGTTGAGTATATTCCACCATCACTTTTTTTCCTTCTAAAAGATTATTTTTGCCAAAATTTTCATCTTCTAAAATTTCTTTTATACTATTTGCAAAAAATTCTTTTGATAAATAAAAATTTATAAAACCCGCACCTGCGATTTCTACTTTTTGAATTTCCCCCTCTCCCAACAGGCTCGGGCTCGTGGTGAGGTTTATTTCTTTTACTATTTTCTCTGCGATTTCCCTAGGATTCTGTTTCAAACTCTTTGACAGCACCATCGCTATATTCGTAGCATAATCTCCCATCTTCAAATCTGCCGGATGCTCCACCATAAAATCTACTGATTCTATTTCCAAATTTTTTAGTACTTCATTTATTAAATTTTTTATTTTTTCTTGCATTGAATTTTATTCTCCTCTTGAGGAGTACCCTTTAGGGGGAGGTGGAAGTATTTATCCACCCCACCTCGGAGTACCGAGCCACCTCTCAAGAAGAGAATTTATTTATGTCCCGTGCTTCCCTCTCTTCCTACCCCTCGCACAGTTTCCGAGAGAGCATCTACCTCTACAATATCACAATCTTCAAATTTTTGAATAACCATCTGTGCTATTTTATGTCCTTTTTCTAATATTACTTCTTTATAAGTAGTATTTAAAAGACTCATAATTATTTCTCCTCTATAACTCGCATCTATTACTCCGCCCATAATTTTTAATCCCAGATTAAAAGAAATACTTGATTTATCCCAAATAAGCCCGACATATCCTTCTGGAATTTCTATCGCAACTCCTGTATGTACTCGCATCTGAGTACTCGGTGCAAAGACAACAGTATCAACTGTATAAAAATCCATCCCCGCATCTCCTGGATGTCCCTTTGTCGGTAACTTCGCCTCACTATTTAATTTTTTAACTTTGAGAATCATTATTTAAGAAACTAATTACTTCTTCTTGATAATTTTTAAAATTTGGCAAAAACATCTCTGGTTTTTCTTTAAGTAAAGCAAT
>JBBUAC010000004.1:0-5016 GCA_038061035.1 Patescibacteria group bacterium | reverse complement strand
CAATTGGAATTCTCATAAAAATATTATATATCTTTTTAACATCAAAAACCAATTTAGCATTAGTATACGATCGTATGTTAATGCTATACTATATAAATGAAATACAAAACCTTCCGTATCGGGATTTTAAAAAAACAGATTCTTGTACTTTTACTTGCAGGATTAGCATTAGGATTAACCAGATCACCTAAAAAACATTTTTGGATTTTAAAACAAATACCAAAAGAATTAGAAAAAGAAAAACGACAAGCCCTGCAAAGAGCGATAAATTCTTTATACACTTCGCATTTAATAAAAGAAAAAGAAAACAAAGATGGTACAATTACTTTGATTTTAAATAAAAATGGAAAACAAAAAGCATTGAAATTTAATATAGACAATTTGGAAATCCAAAAACCAAATAAATGGGATGAAAAATGGCGAATAGTGCTGTTTGATATCCCTGAAAAATTAAGAAGATTACGAGACTCTCTGCGTTTACATTTTCGAGAAATAGGATTTATTGAATTACAAAAATCAGTTTTTATACATCCTTATTCTTGTGATAAAGAAATAGAATTTATTATTGAATTTTATAATGCTCGAAAATATGTCCGTTTTATTTTAGCGGAAAATATAGATAATGAATTAGACTTAAAAAAGAAATTTAACCTAAAACTTTAAATAGCAATAAGATACGATCGTATCTTATTGCTAAATATTGTTATAAAATTTTTTTAACTTCTTTATAAATTCTTTCATGAATTTCTTCTTTGGAGAAAATATTGCCTTTCACGGAACATTCTATTTTAATAAAATTTGGGATTTTGTTTACAAGCCACATTGCACTTTTACGAGAATTTATTAAAAATTGAACATCATTTTCATGAACATCTTTATTTTTTTTCAAATACACTCGCTTCATTTTACCATTTCGCTTATCTATTAATTTTAAAATTATATCTATAGGTAAACTTAAATATAAAGTAATATCTGGTCTTGTAATTTTGAAAACCATATATTCCATCTCATCAAGCCATTTTATAAATGCTTCTCTTTTTTTAGAATTAGCAATCTTACCACCTTGATGGATTTGATTTGCAGAAATATATCTATTTGCAATAACAACATAACCTCTCTTAAGCCAATTTTTTATTTTCTCATTAGATTCCCATCTATCAGCGGAATATAAAACTGAAGCGATTTTTGGATGAACATTCAAAAAATTGTAATATTGCTCACTCAAACAATGCCCAATAAATTTACCAAAAAAATTTTTATAGTATTCAGGAAAATCAACAACTTTAACAATATAACCATCTTTTACTAAATGCTTGCGTAAAAACTCTACCTGTGTTGCCTTTCCAGATCCGTCTGTGCCATCTATTACTATGAATTTTCCTCGCTTCCAATTTTTTAACATTTTTAATTTTTTAAAATAAAATTATTGGTTTCGTAAAATCTTATCTATTTTTTTCGCAATTTTAATCATATCACTCTCTTTTTTACCTCGCGTTGTTTCTGCACAGGTCCCGAGACGAATGCCAGAAGGATCCATTACACTTCGTGAGTCGCCAGGGATAGTATTCATATTAACAATGATTCCTGCTTTTTCTAATTTTTCACTTGCCTCTTTGCCGGATATTCCAATGCCTCCGCCTCCGCCAAAACGGGCGGATGGCAGATTCCAAGTATCCATAAGTATCAAATGAGAATCAGTGCCTCCTGATATTATATGCCAGCCAAGTTTTTTAAGTTCATTTGCTAAAGTTTTTGCATTTTTTACAACTTGTTTTGCATATTTTTTAAATTCTGGCTTCATCGCTTCCGCTAAAGCAATAGCTGTCGCAGCAATAGTATTCTCATGAGGACCACCAAAAAGTCCGGGTATTACCATTTTATCTAATTTTTTATCAAATTCCCGTAAGTCTTTTCGGACAAATAAAATTGCATGTCGTGGTCCTCGTAAACTTTTGTGAGTAGTAGTCATTACAGAATCCGCATAAGGAAATGGACTTGGATATACTCCGCCTGCTACAAGTCCAGCAAAGTGCGACATATCTATATGCAATATTGCTCCGCAAGAATCTGCAATCTCCCGGAATTTTTTAAAATCTACTACTCTCGGATACGCCGTAAATCCAGCCACTATAATATCCGGTTTTTCTAGTGTAGCCAGTTTTTTTAATTTTACATAATCAATCATTTCAGTTTTTGAATCTAGCTCAAATTGTATCGGCTTCCAGAGTTTGCCTGTCATAGAAGCTGGATGTCCATGAGTAAGATGTCCGCCAGAAGTGAGTTTCATCCCCATAATTTTTCCACCTATTGGAACTAAAGCACAATATAAAGCAAAATTTGCTGGACTTCCAGAAAGAAGCTGGACATTTACATGCCAATTATCTTTATTTAATTTAAAAAGTTTTAGTGCTCTTTCTATGCAAAGATTTTCAACTTTATCTATAACTGTGTTCCCTCCATAATATCTTCTACCCGGATAACCTTCTGCATATTTATTTGTTAATTCTGAACCCAATGCACTTAAAACATCTTTTGAAACATAATTCTCAGAAGCTATTAAATTTATTACACTTTTTTGCCTTTTACTTTCATCTTTTATTAGTTTTTCTACTTGTTTATCTTGCATAAAGTAATATTAACATTATTATTTAATAAAAGAAAAAGTTTCTTTTATACCGTTAGATTTCATTATTATTGTGCCCTCTAAATCAGTTCTAAAAATTTGAGAATTAAAATTTAAAATAGTATCCAATGTATTTTTATGTGGATGTCCATATTTATTATTTTTTCCATTTGAAATAAGTGCGTATTGGGGCGAGACAGCTTTCATAAAATCATACGAAGTGGAAGTTTGCGAACCATGGTGTCCTATTTTTAAAATATCACTTTCTAAAAAACTCTGTGGATAAGATTGCAAAATTATTTTCTCTGTTTCTTTTGTGGCGTCCCCTGTCAACATTACCCTTGTATTACCATATGAAAGTTTAGCTACTACAGAACCATCATTTGTCGTCCATTGTGAAACATCTCTATCTGGAAATAAAATATCAATAAATGCACCTCCTCCTAAATAGAGGCGCATTTCTTTTTTGGCTAATATATTTGAAATATTTTTATCTTTAATTTCTTTTTTTAAATCTTGATATATTTTTGAATCATTATAAGTCCCAGCTTCAAAGATTTGCCCTACTTTATAAACTTTTAAGATATCTATAAGTCCGCCGATATGATCTGCATCTGGGTTGGTGATGACGACAGCATCTATGGTGCGGTCAAATATAGGCATTACTCGAGCAAGATGGCTTAAAGTTTTTTTAGGTGGACCTCCATCTATTAAAATCTGTGTACCTGTCGGGGACTCTATAAAAAGAGCTTCTCCTTGTCCAACATTTAATACTGCAAAAGTTAGATTTCTGTGAGAATTCTCCCAATTTAAATAAAAAATAAATATAGTTGCAAAAAAAAGAAATAAAGTAAAGAAAAATAAGCCATAAGTTTTGATATGCTGATTGTATTTTACGAACATGGTATAATACTAACATGAAAAAATTTATAGAAGCAAAATTTAATATACCTGAACTAAAAGGCATATCTGCTAAAAATATTGAAGAGCATTTGAAACTTTATGCTGGGTATGTTAAAAACACAAACTTAATTTTAGAAAAAATTATAGAATTATCTAAAGATTCTGAAAAAAATGCTTATATTCTTGGAGAACTTCAAAGACGTTTTTCTTTTGAATTTGATGGTATGGTAAATCATGAATATTATTTTGAAAGTTTTATAAATGGCAAAAAAGAACTTCCTAAAAAAAGCACTCTAAAAAAAGCAATTATTACGGAATGGAATTCTTTTGATTTATGGCTTAATCGTTTTAAATCAATTGCACTCACTCGTGGTATTGGCTGGGCAATACTTTATTATGATCAACTAACAAAAAGATTACTCAATGGATGGGTAGACGAACAACATTTAGGACATTTGACTGGAGCAAAACCGATACTTATGATTGATATGTGGGAACATGCTTTTGTTTATGACTATCCAACAAGTGAAAAAATAAAATATATAGAAGCATTTTTTGAAAACCTAAATTGGGAAGTTATAGAAGAAAATTTTATTCGGGCTCAAAAGTAAAAAATTTTTTTATATCTCTACCAAAAAGTCTATAAATAAAATAGGCGTAAATTAAAATTACAAGAATAAATGGAAAGTTTGGAATTGAAAAAGAAGCAAACGGAATACTTGAAAGAATATCAATGACACCCAATTCGTAGTGTAAAAGTAAATATGAAATATAACCAAATGGAATAGCAATAAAATATGATATTAACCCCACAAAACCAGTGAGAAATCCAAGTAGCATAGTAAAAGGTATAAAAGGTAAAATTAAAATATTTGCTGGTATTGCTACAAGCGAAAGATTGCCCATTTTATATAAAATAAATGGCAAAACAAAAATATACGCTGCTGTCGTAACAGAAAAAACATCTCTCAAACCAAAACGCTTTGTCACCCAAAGAAAATATTTTTCAATCTTTGGCGTAAAATATATCACACCGACAGTAGCAATAAAAGACAATTGAAAAGACACATCATAGCGAAGTATCATTGGATTAAAAATAATCATAATTACAGCAGTAAGAAGAAGAGCTCGACCCACATCATAAGTCCGCCCGGTAGCACGAGCAATGAGAACAAGAACTGCCATAATTCCTGCTCGCACGGCTGTGGAAACACCGCCTGTCATAAGAACAAAAAATATTATAGAAAATATTCCCACACCAATACCAAAATTTAGTGGCAAAAATTTAAACAACTTCATAATCCATTCTGCAACTATCGTAATATTATACCCAGAAAGTGCGACTATATGTATCGTACCAGTATTTATAAATTTCTCGCGAAGCTCGTCGCTAAAAGATGCTCTCTCTCCTAATATAAGTCCACCCATTAAAAGAGATTCTGGGTTTTGAATAGTAAAATTTATTTTTTCTAAAAATTTTTCTTTAAAAG
>JBBUAC010000003.1:48470-53929 GCA_038061035.1 Patescibacteria group bacterium | reverse complement strand
AGCGGGATAGAGAAGAGGCATCTCGTAAGGCTCGACTAAATGGGCCCCCTCTTGGGAAACCTTGAGGAGAGCACTTGCCAAATTCGGAGAAATTCTCTCCATTTGCAAAAGGACTGAATATCCTGAGCGAAGCGAAGGACAATTCCGAGCTAAATTTCTTGATATATCAAGAATAAATGTGTAGAGACTAGATGGTAAGCTCCTTAATCTTTAATTTTAAGAAAGGAGATGGTATAGTCCAGACCACAAATTTTATTTACTAATAGTAAATTAAGCAGTGAAAACTGAAGTGGTAAAGCATAACCTTAAGACTCTGGTTCGATTCCAGATCCCGCAACAATTCTAGAACTTATATAAAAATTCGGTTATAAAGCTTTTCGCCTGCAAGCACTGGATTCTTCTTGCTTGCCAGAAAAGTTTTATAACCGAATTTTTATATATACCCAAACTCACGAAAAATTTGCTCATATAGTGCAATGACTCTTTTTGCTTCTCTTTGAGAAAGTTGGTAATTCGTACCTTCGTGAGCTATTCTATTTCTTACAGTATGTACTTCCCAAGCAGTACTCAAATTGCGAAATTTATCTCTATCTGCTGCTTTTAATTTATCACCCAAACTCTCTCCTTTAAAACTGAGTTGATCCATCAATAAAAAGAGCATTTCGTCTGCATCAATAATTGACAATTTCCAATCTGCTTCTGTATCTGAAAAAAGATATTGTAAAATCTTCTCCCATTTTTCATTTCGTGGCCTACCACTGTCTTCTCCTCTACTTAGATTTTTTTCACGTTCTTTTTGATGGTGTGCGTATTCTTCTATTTCATGTTTTAAATGTTGATGTTCTTTTTTTCTTATTTCAAATAATCGGACAATGCAATATGCAGTAATAATAATAAGGAGAATTATTAAAAAATAAAAAATGGTCTCGAATATATCCCCTACAAAAGCAAAAGTGTAAAAAAAATTTGTACCTGTATCAGGAGACGAACTAAGGCCAAAAAATTGTCTAAAGAAAAGATAAACTTTATTGAAAAAATATTCTATATTTAAAAAATTAGTATCAAAGAGCAGATTCTGATCTGAGTAATAATTATTATTAAAATTTAATGATTGTATATTATCCATTTAATTTAAACTTTCAAATTTTTTACCTATTTCAAAAAGTACATCTTCATTAAAATGCGTTGCCATAAATTGGACAGATAAAGGTAAACCTTTTTCAGTCTTTCCTGAAGGTATAGCAATACTCGGAATACCTGTCAAATTCGCAGGTGCTGAAAAAATATCGCAAAGATACATTGCAAGTGGGTCATCTATTTTCTCTCCTAATTTAAATGGTAATACAGGTACAGTGGGTGTCATAACTAAATCCACTTTTGTAAAAATCTCTTTAAATTCTCTACTTATAGCATGACGAACCTTCCACGCTTTATTATAATATGCATCATAATAACCGTGCGACAAAATATATGTGCCTAAAATTATTCTTCTTCTTGCTTCTTCACCAAAACCAGCTGATCTGCTTTTTTTAAAACTCTCTCCTGTGTTTTCTCCTTCTACTCTTTTTCCATATCGTACTCCATCAAATCTAGATAAATTTGTAGAAACTTCAGCCGGCATAATAATATAATAAGTAGCGAGAGAATATTTTGAATATGGAAGTTCTATATCTACAATGGAATAACCAGCATTTTTAAGTTTCTCTACTGATTCTTTAAAATTTTGCATTACTATCTTATCCACTCCTTCAGAAAATAAATGCCAAGGGATACCTATTTTTTTTCCGCCAGAGGCGGATCCGCCTTGGGCGGAAGCTTTTAGCTCATTACGAATTTTTTCTGAAACAGATGTACTGTCTTCGCTATCATATCTAGACAAAAAATTAAAAATAATTTCTACATCACGAACATTTTTACTAAAAGGAGAAACTTGGTCGAGAGAGTTCCCCATCGCTATTATTCCTGATCTAGAAAGTGCACCATATGTGGGCTTCAATCCAACCAATCCACAAAAAGCAGATGGTTCGCGAACTGACCCACAAGTTTCTGTACCTAACGAAACCAGTGTCATATCAGAAGCAAGAGCTACAGCAGAACCACCTGACGATCCGCCTGGTACTAAAGAAATATCATATGGGTTACGAGTCACACCATATGCAGAATTCTCAGTAGAAGACCCCATAGCAAATTCATCCATATTTGTTCGTCCTAAAATAATAGCCCCGACTTCTCTCAAATCTTTTATAACTGTAGCATTATAACTGGCTATATAATTTTCTAAAATTTTTGAACCAGCAGAGGCAATATGCCCCTCAAATAAAATGTTGTCTTTAATAGCAAAAGGGATACCTGTTAAAATAGACGCTGTGCCATCTATAAATTTTTTTTGTGCTCGTTCTGCTTGCATCAATGCATCTTCGAATACTTCCAAATAAGCATTTAATTTACCATTTTTTTCTTTAATAACTTTCAAATATTCCTCCACCAATTCTCTGCAGGTAAATTCTTTATTTTTGAAAGCATTGTGCGCTTTTTCTATTGTAAGTATTTTTAAATCAATCATCCCAGTACTAAAATTTTAATTAATAATCTTTATCTTGATGCCCCGTAATCAAAAATTTAGTACGGGACAAGTAAAATCACAATATTTTCTTCACTTTTACAAAACCATTCTGTGAATCTGGAAATTGTTTTATTATTAAATCATATAAAAACATATCCGCGTCTTCACTACGGACGACATCTTCTCGCCAGACATTTCTATTTAAATATTCTTGCTCTATATCTCGGGCCCCTGCCTCTATGGGCAGATTTACTTCTTCTATCTGTTTTACATAAGATAAAATACCTTCCATATCTTTAAGGATTTTTTCTTTTTCATTATCAGTTAATTCTAGTTTTGCAAGCTCTGCTAAATTTTCAACATCTTCAATGGTCATTATTTAAGTATAACAAAAAATAATTTATTTGCCGAGTAGTGCTTCTATCCTAGCTTCTGTGAGTGGATGGGTTGCGAAAAGTCCTGATATTTTTTTACCAAGTTTAGGGCCCTTGGGGTCTGATATATATAGATGAGCTATGGCACTTGATTGTTTCTTCATAGGTTGATTGTGTTGTGATATTTTTAAAAGAGCATTTGCAAGTCCTTCTGGATAACGAGTCAGCAGTGCGCCAGAAGCATCTGCCAAAAATTCCCTTTTTCTAGAAATACCGAGTTGCAACAACATAGCAAAAATTGGAGCCAGAATAGAGAGGATTATACCCACTATCATTAAAATATTTCCAGCTTTTCCACCGTTATCACTATCTCTGTGTCCACCAAACCACATACTCCTCATAAATACATCTGCGAGTATAGACACAAATCCTACAAGCACCACTGCAACAGTCGCCACCAACATATCTCTATTTCCAATATGTGAAAGTTCGTGCGCAATAACACCCTCTAATTCATTTTTTTCTAAAATTTGCAAAAGTCCAGTGGTCACAGCCACAACTGCATGCTCTTTGTCTCTTCCTGTTGCAAATGCATTCGGTGCTACATCTTCGACAACATAAACTTTTGGCATAGGCAATCCTGCTGTAATACTCAAATTTTCAACACTTGTATATAGGTCAAAATATTCTGATCTTTCAGCTTTTTTCGCTCCTGCTAATTTCAAAACAATTTTATCAGAATACCAGTAAGAAATAATATTCATACCAATACTAAATATCACAAAAAAATAAAGTATATTAGGATTTCCATAATAATAAGAAAAAAACCACCCAAGCCAAATAACCACGATCAAAAACATAGTCATCAGCATCCAAGTTTTTGTAACATTCTTTGATTGTTGGGTATAAAGTGTAGCCATAATTTTAATTCAAAAACGGTAAATAATTTGCTTTGTCTTTCAACATTATCCTTAAAGCAAAAATCATTAAAATAATTAATACTAATAATAAAACTGTATTTAATTTTGACCCATAAAACTTTGAACACCAGTATTCTTTTTCCATACCCATATAATACACAAAAATATTTCTAAAATCAATAATCAGATAATCAATAAAATCATAAAGAGTCAAAATTAAAATGTCTATTTTAAGATGCGATAGGATCTTAAATTTGACACGTTGCCTTAAATTGAATTATAATAACATTATGAGCGAATTAGAGAAAGAATTAAAACAAAAAGAACGGATAGGTAAAACTCAGAAAATAATACTTAAAACTATAGCTACTGTCGGAATTATCAGTGTGGCAGTGCTGGCACCAAATGCTTTGCAAGCTTTTGGAATGATAAGTAAAGAAATAGAAAGAAAAAGGAGATATGAAATAAAATCTTCCATTTCAAAACTTGCCGGTCGTAATCTAATAGAATTTAAAAAAAATAAAAATAGGAAAACTTTTGCAAAATTAACCAAAAAAGGTGAGAGAATTTTACGTTTGGCGGAAATAGATAACTATCAAATAAAAAAACCTAAAAAATGGGACGGTAAGTGGCGTCTAATAACTTTTGATATTAAAGAAACAAGAAGATCTACTAGAAGTAAAATTCGTCATACTTTGAAAAGTATTGGATTTTGTCAATTACATAAAAGTGTATGGGTTTATCCCTATGATTGCGAGGATTTTATAACTTTACTAAAAGTTGATTTTAAAATTGGCAAAGACTTGTTATATATGATAGTTTGGAAAATGGAATATGAGAAACCATTATTAAACTATTTCAAATTAAAAAGAGAATAAATAATGTCTAATTTAAAGTGCGATAGGATATTAAATTAGACAAATTTTTATTATATTGAATATGCATCTCTGTTTATTCTATTATAATAGGAATTAAAATACTTTTGTCATTTTCTGGTAATCCTGATGCATTGTCATTATGAATTTCAAAATATGCTTGGCCTTTTGGAAGCCCTGTGAAATCAATATTGCCTTCAAAAGAAATTGGGCCTGCAGTCATCCATTCACTCGTCGCCATAGCATTGCTTTTTTTTAAAACATTTTTATTCGCATCTAAAATATTTATGAGAATATTTGCTTCAAAAAAATATCCACCTTTTATAGAACCTCGATAAGACTTGATGCCAGAAACTTTTGTATTTGGTAATATAGAAAAATTTATCAAGTCTGCTGTATTGCCAAGCATTTCTCTGTTTGTATTATAGTTATTTATCAGATTGGGATTAAGATTATCTTCTATCACAGTAGTTGCTGGAGTCCTCTGTAGAAAAAACACGATAACTCCCAAAAATACTAAACATCCAACTATCACCAATAATTTTCCAAATTTAGTCATAAAATTATTTTACAATTAAACTGCTAATTTTTTAGACAATACAGAGAATTCTTTATATTCAACTTTATCTTTCAAAGTTTCTTTAACTTCTTTCATATCTTCTTTGAGCACTGAAACATCTTCTTTAACTTCTTTCATATCTTTTTTAAGTACTGATACATCTTCTTT
>JBBUAC010000003.1:34660-48370 GCA_038061035.1 Patescibacteria group bacterium | reverse complement strand
AAACATCTTCTTTAACTTCTTTCATATCTTTTTTAAGTACTGATACATCTTCTTTAACTTCTTTCATATCTTCTTTGAGAGTTGTTACATCCTCTTTTAAGACTTTTACATCTTCTTTGAGTACTGAAACATCTTCTTTGAGCACTGAAACATCTTCTTTAACTTCTTTCATATCTTTTTTAAGTACTGATACATCTTCTTTGAGTACTGAGATATCTTCTTTCATCTCCCCAATCATTTCAAAATGAGAATCTAATTTTTGATTTATCTCTTTAATCTGCTTATTGACAATAACATTACCTTCCCTGATTGCCTTCAGATTTTCCCCATGCATTTCATTTAAAGCACCTAAATGAAGCTTCATATCTTCATTGGCTTCATTTCGTACTTGTTTTATATATTTTTGTATTTCTTGATCATTCATAATTTAATAATACTAAAATTAAACAAGTAAAACAAATTAGCTGAAAGCTAATTTTAAAACTTAACCTCCACTGTATTCTGTGCAACGTCATTGTCTGGTAGATCGAAGAATTCCATTTTCTTAAAATTAAACATTCCAGCTATTACATTAGATGGAAATACTTCAATTTTTATATTCAAATCACGAACATTGCCATTATAAAATCTACGTGCCGCTTGAATCTTATTTTCTGTATCAGAAAGCTCTCTTTGTAATTCTAAGAAATTTGTATTTGCTTTCAAATCTGGATAAGCTTCAGAAACTGCGAATAAAGATTTTAATGCTCCGGTAAGCATATTTTCTGATTCAGCTTTATCTGCCAAACTTCCTGCTCCCATCGCAGCACTTCGTGCTTTAGTAACATTTTCAAATGCAGCAGCTTCGTGTGTGGCATAACCTTTCACTGTAGTTACAAGATTAGGTATCAAATCATATCTCCTCTTTAACTGCACCTCTATATCTGCCCAAGCTTCTTTTGTATGATTTACTAAAGAAATTAAACTATTATAAGCAGTAACAATCCAAACAACAACTAAAACACCAATCGCTATAAGATTAAACTTCCAATCAATAACATCAAAAAGACCTGATCCCAAAAGTAAAACAATAAGGACACTAAATATTATATTCATAAATAAATTCAAAATTAAATTAATAAATTAAACCTAAACAATTCTATTATACCACAAAGAAAAGTAAATATAAAAGTTTATTTCTACTTCTTTTTCTCTTGTATTTCACCTACTAAGACTAAAAGTGGAGATGCTAAAAATATTGAAGAATATGTTCCTAGGAACATTCCTGCCACAAGCATAAGAGAAAAATATTTTGTAGTTACAGGACCCATTAAGAAAAGAGCGAGTAACACTAAAATAACCGTGAGAGATGTAGCGATAGATCTCACAAAAGATTGTTCTAAACTTTTACCTACAATATTATTAAAATCTGACATTACTAATTTTGTTTGATTATTTAAATTTTCTCGTATTCTATCAAAAATAACTATAGTATCAGAAACTGAAAGACCTAAAATAGTGAGAATAGCAACAACAAAAAGTGTATCTAACTCTGCTCCATAATAATGAGAAAGCATAGCAAATAAACCAACAGGAATAATAACATCATGCAAAAGTGTAATGACAGCAATAAAACCATATTTCCAAGAAGAAATAGGACGAGAAACTTTTCTAAAAGCAAAAGCAATAAAAGTTATGATACCGATTGAAACTAAAATTATTGCAATGATGGCTTTTCTGGTAAGCTCACGACCGACAGATGGGCCAATAGAATTAAAACTTACTTCCTGAAATGGTGCTGTATCATTTAAAGAAAGCGTCTTTAAAAGTAAGGCGTGTTCAACTTCATTTAAATCACGAGATTTTATGATATATCCTTTTTCTCCAGTCGGTTGAACAAGTATAGAACCAAGATTAAGGTCTTCAAGTGACTTTACTAAATCAGCATGTATTGGACGGTCATTTTCATAAAGAACTTCAGTTAAAGCACCACCTTTAAAATCAATACCTGGATTCAATCCAAAAAAGAAAATTGAAAATATAGAAATAAGGACTAATCCAACAGAAATGCTTAGAAATATTTTTTTGTTTTTGATTATAAACATAGATTCAATTAAAAATTATTAATTACGAATTACTTTGATATACCACTTGAAAATAAAAATCTAAGAACTTTTCCTTCTTTTATAAATAATAATGCTCTCAAGAAAATCCGAGTAACAGTAATGGCTGAAAACATAGATACTAATACTCCTATGCCAAGTGTAAGTGCAAAACCTTTTATAAGCGACGTACCAAACCAAAAAAGAATAATGGCTGATATTATGGTTGAAGTATTTGAATCACGAATAGAAGACCAAGCACGAGAAAAACCGTTTGAAACTGAATCAGATATATTTTTACCTAAATGAAGTTCTTCTTTTATTCTCTCAAAAATAAGAACATTGGCATCAACTGCAATACCCATAGAAATAATAAATCCAGCAATACCAGCAGCTGTCAATGTAACAGGAATGAGTTTAAAAAGCGCAAGTATTATTACTACAAAAATAGATAAAGATAATACTGCAAATATTCCGGGCAAACGATACCAAAGTATTAAAAAAAGTGCTATTAAAATAAATCCTAAAATTGCAGCTTTAACACCAGAGTTTACTGCATTTTCACCTAGTGTTGCACCAATTGTTTGTTTAGATAAAAGAGTTATAGGAACAGGTAAAGCCCCAGAATTTAATCGTCCTACCAATTGTTTTGCTTCAACGGGCGTAAAAGATCCAGATATTACTGCTTCACCTGCTGTTATTTCTTCTCTTACAACTGGAGTAGAAATAGGAGCGCCATCTAAATATATAGCCACCATTTTTCCAATATTTTCTTTTGTAATTTGAGCAAAAAGTTTTGTACCAGTTTCATCAAATTGCAAACTAACTCTTGGCTCACGAGTAGTCTGGTCAAATTCTAAAACTGCTTTTTTTAAAAATCTTCCAGTTAATTCTGTACTAATAAATTGTTGCACTAAATCTAAGTTTACTTTTCCATCTTCACCCACAGTCACTTCTTGTGGAGTATCTTTTGGTGCTTCAATTTTAAATTCTAAAAGCGGAGTAAGACCTATCATAGCAACAGCTTTATCTACATCAGTGACACCAGGAAGATCAACTATGAGTTTTTCTTCACCACCTGAAATAAAAGAAGCATTTTGTATTTGAACAATAGGCTCAGAAACTCCAAAAAGATTCACACGACGTTCTATGACATCACGAAGTGCATCCATAGAATTAGATACTTCTCCAGAAGATACTCCTGAAACATCAGCTTTATAAATCAAATGACTTCCGCCAGAGAGATCAAGGCCAAGACGAAAAGCATGATTCTTGAAGAAAGATTTTTCATTTTCAAAATTTTTATTAAGCCGTGGCTCTGATTTAAAAACAAAAAAAGCAATTCCCGTGCCTAAAACAAAAATTATTATTATTGATATTATTTTCTTTAACATATAAATATATGATATATTAACTTATTTTACAAAAAACTGCAATATGTTTCTGAACTTAGACATATGTAAATTTAGAGAGGTAATAATTTTTAAGATAATCCGATTAGCTTTTTCGTAATTATAGGCACTTCTTTTTTAAAGAATTTTTTGACTTCAGACCAAGTAGTTTTAAAAAATATCTCTGGCATTGGGTCATCTTCAGCATCAGTAAAAAAAATCAAACTCTTTAGTATATGTGATAAATTTTGGTTTGCTTTATATTGTTTAGGTACATTATTTATAATTTCAAAAAGACTTTTTGTATTTTTACAAAGCCAATACAAATCAATAAAATCTCGCTTTTTTCCTCGCTGACTTATAGCTATTATTTTCATCACAGCTATATCTTCTGGAGCTAATATATTCACCTCTCCTACTTTTATAAATTTTTCTTTTGGTTTAAAAAAAGGATAAGCTATTAAACTCATCTTGGCTCCAAAAAATTCTCCATATACTGTAGTATAATCCAAAGATGTAGTTTGCCAATTACCATCTTTACTTAATTCTTTTTCTATCTTTTTTTCATCAAAAGATTTATACAGAGTAAAAAAATCAAGATCAACAGATTTCCTATGTCTGGCTTTCAAAGCAAGAGCAGTTCCCCCAGCAAGATACCAATGACCAGATGAAAAAAATGGCATATTAACACAATATAAAAAAGCTTTTTTAGTAGAAGCTGGAAGAGTTTCAAAATAAAGTTCTTTTAAAATTTTTTCTAATTTTATTTTAGAATGAGTGACCATAAAGATTTTGATTTAGGATGGATTTGGCTTCTAGGTAAATTCATCACATTTTTTATTTCTCTTTTTGAATAATTCTTCATAACCCATCCTACTTCTTTTGGATACCCAAACTCAAGCACTCTCTCTATCACATATCGAGCATTTTTTTTAAGGTCTATATTTTTAGGATTAGTATCCCAAAACAAAGATTGTCTAAGTTTCATACTTATATTATAGCATAAAAAAACAAAAAAATCTCAACTTGTTTTTCTTTATATAAACTATAAATACAACACAAATTACCTAACTCTAACGGTCGCAAAAGTTAGGTAATTATTTATTTTATTTTGCAATAGCCACAGCTTCGTCAAATCGTACAGAAAGGAGTTTTGAAGCTCCATCTGCACCTATAGTAACACCATACAATATATGTGCGTGCGACATCGTCTCTCTATTGTGAGTCACCACTATAAGTTGTGAATGTTTTGAAAGTCTTTCCAACATATCTCCATATTTACGAGAATTCGCTTCATCGAGCGCTGCATCAGTTTCATCTAATATTAAAAATGGAGGAGGATTTACGGCAGATATAGCAAATAAAAGAGCTATGGATGTGAGTGACCTCTCTCCACCTGAGAGAGAATGGAGCTCTTTTACTTTTTTATGTGGAAGAGATACATTGATCTCTATCCCCTGTTCAAATGCAATTTCTTCTCCATTTTCTATATCTCGAAAATCTTCATTCTTTTCTGCCTCATCGGCAGATCGCCGTCGAGGCGATTTATTTTCAACCACAATAGCAAGAGATCCATTGCCACCACCGAACATAAGTGAAAAAAATTCTTGAAATTCAATATTAATTTTTCTAACACCTTCTTTAAATTCTATATCAATTTTTTCTTTCAAATCTAAAATAAGTTTATTCAAAGACTCTATACTCAAAGACAAATCTTCCATTTCTTTTATCAAAAATTCATCTCTTTCTATTACTTCTTTGTATTCTCTCAATATATCACTGCCACTACCTAATGCTCCATCTTCTAATTTGATTTTTATTCGTTCTATCTTTCTTTTTAATTCTTGCTGTTGTTCTCTATTTATTTCATTATCCATTTCAAATACAAAATCTCGATAAGACAAAATCTCATCCCCAATCAAAGCCATACCTTCTTTTTTTTCTTCTTCAAAAGCTTCTATTTCTCTATTTATATTTTCCTCTCTTACTGTATTTAATTCTAATGCGGATGAAAGCTCTTGATGTTTCACTCTTAAACTAAATTTTTCTCGCTCTTCTTCTCGTCCTTCTTCTATCTCTTTATTTATCTCTATTTTTAATATTTTTATTTCTTCTTCGATATTATTTTCTTCAATTTCTATCTTCTTCATTTCTATCAAAATCTCTTCTTCTGTTTTTTTCAAATTTTCTATTTGTATTGAAATATTATTAATTTTATTATCATCTTGATTTTTATTAAATTTATTTAAAATATCTTTAATGGATTTCAAAATATCTTTTATTTTTTGACTATCTTCTTCTATTAAAGCTTCATCTATAGAATAATTTACTTCATCTAGAATTTTTTTTATTTCTTCTGATGACATAACGACTGTCTCTGTCTTCTCTTCTTTTCTGTTTTCTTCAATTTCTATCATACCTTCCACACGTCCTAATTTACGTTCTATTTCACTTTTTATTCTACGAATATTCGAAATCTTCGTCTCGGCCAATTTCAATTCTTCTAATTTTTTATTTTCTTCTTTAGTAATTTTGTCATATTTATTAGATATGACAGAAGAAATATCCGCAATTTGTTTTGAAATTCTATTTTTTTCTTTAGATAAAACTGTTTTTTCTTTTTCTAAATATATACTTTCTTTCTTTAAATACTCTCTATAAAATACCAGTAACTCCACCCTCAATTCTTTCAACTTTTCAAATTTTTCTACTTGATTTTTCAAAAATTTTATATGCGGTGCATTCTCGCGACGAAGAATAGAGACCTCTTTCATATTTTCATTTGTTCTTTCTAATTTACGTTCTGCGTCTTTTACTTTATATTGATAAATTTTAAGACCTAGTGCATCTTCTATCATTTCTTTTCTATCTCTTAGTGACGCATTCAATATCCTGTCGGCCTCGCCTTGTGAGATAATGTGATGCGAAGATGAACCTATATTTACTGATGCCAACAAATTATTGATATCTTTAAGTCTGACATCACTATTATTTAAAATATATTTATTAAGACCATCTATATAAACTTCACGAGAAATAGAAATATTATCATAATTCAAATCCGCATCTTCTCCTTTTTCATTTGAAAATTTAAATATTCTATCTTGATTATTAAAATGAAGAGCAACTCTAGCTTTTGTTCCTTTTGATAAATGCTTAGATCCTTTAAAAATCAAATCGGCTCCGCCTTTTCCTCTCATTGACTTCATTGATTGTTCACCTAATGCAAATCGAAATGCTTCCACAATATTGGATTTACCAGAACCATTTGGCCCTACAATACAAACAATATTATTATTGAATTCTAAAACAGTTTTCTTGGAAAAAGATTTAAA
This sequence comes from Patescibacteria group bacterium, assembly GCA_038061035.1. Lineage (GTDB taxonomy): Bacteria > Patescibacteriota > Minisyncoccia > Phycocordibacterales > UBA9973 > UBA9973. The sequence goes on along the minus strand of JBBUAC010000003.1, from coordinate 41,563 downwards.
ACTATTTAATTCTATATGTTTTAGTCGCATAAAATTATTAATTCATTAAATTTTTGTAATTTTGGCATATTCTGTTTTCCACTTTTTGATTTGACATATATTTTTATTTTGCTATAATTTAGACATTCATATGAAAATGCAGCTCGTAGTCTTTCGTGTCTACGCGTTGCGTTTTCGTTTTGAGCCAATTTTATTATATAAATTCTCCATGTAGTTTATATTTTCTTTTGCTTCTTTCTTTAATAATTTAGAACAAGTCTTGGAATATGGACTCAAAACCATTGCCAGCTTCTTATTTTCGTATAAATATCTAATAAGAGAATAAAAATCACCATCACTGGTAACGATAATTGCTTTATCGTAATTATCTTTTTCCAGAATGGTATATAACACAAGATCGGCATCGCAATTTCCTTTAGCTTTACCTTCTTTATCAAGAATAATGGGTTTAAATATCAATATATATCCAGCTTTTTGGAGACTAGAATAAAGATCTTGGTTTGATTGGATGAATCCAATAAAAAGATACGCTGTATTAACAGCATATTTATCTTTAAGATATACTCGGAATTTGACCCAATCTAAATCCCAACCCAAAGATTTGATTCCTAAATGAACATTTTGAGCGTCGATGAAAGCGTAATTATTATGTTTTAATTTCATATTTCTATATTATCACATTTAATACACCTCCTGCTGGTAGCACTTCTCACAATACACTATCTCAGGTCGGTCGGGAGAATATGAAGTTTCAAATTCAATATCACATTTTCCTTTATGATTATAGTGATTTTCTTTTGAGCACATACACTGCCGATGCCATAATTTGAGCGGATTGTGCTTTACAAATCTTTCGGCATGACGACAATTTGGGCATTTGTTTGGTAATGGTAGATTCATTTTTTTGTAAAATTGCAGTTCGGAATCGGTAATCTTAAAGGCCAAAGTGCATTGATGAGTGTATTGTTCTTTATGTTGACAACCAATTACTTTTCCAATTATATTTTCTGATGTGGTAGATATGGATATTGGAAGTTTTTCTGGTTTAATCTCAACAATATAATTTCTATCTTCTGGTTCTTTCCATTTATATCCCTGACTTTCTGCTTCACTTTGCGAGAGTGGTAAATATTCTTGAGCTACAGTTTCGTTATAAGCAAAAGGACTTAAATCTGGAGCAAAATATTCGCCGTAATAATATTTTTTTCCATTTGAATCAACATAAGGCATTTTTTGCAGATTCTCTATGATTTTTGGTAAAAGTTCTTCGTATTCTTCTTTTGTATATTGTTTGTTTAAAATACAATACTGTTTTTTTCTTAAACCGATACACCCGAAAAGATGATTGGAATTTTCACAAGTATCCATGTAAGTTCCATCAAAATTATGCCAAGCACAATAACTGAACTTTACATTATTAATAGATATTGTACTGACAACTTCATAAGATAACTCTGAGCCATCTACAATAACATATCCATCGTAACAATATTTTACCTTATTCCCAAAAACAAGAAATTTGGAATCTTCAGCGAGTTCGGAATCAAATATAAATTTAGAATTTTTTGAATTAACAACATAGTCGCCGACAACATTCACATTTTGGAATCCGTGCATGTATTTGGTAGGATTTTTTACCCAGAGTTTTTCTGATTCCTGTTTTACTATTTCCAAACCTTCTCTGGTATCAAGATTCAACTCTTTAATTTTTTTAAAATATTCGTCTTTTGAATACTGAACATTAAATATGGAATACTGTTGATTGCGTAAATTTACTGAACCAACACAATCATGGCAATTGGTACAGTTTTTACAATAAACAAGGTCTTGAGAATTTGAACAATCTTCTGAAAATAAAACTTTATAACATTTTTTACATGAAATACATCCATAGCACAATTCACACTCATTAGAATTAAAACAGTCCAGAGAGTTTTTAGAATAAAACAATGAATAACTATAAGAGCAATCCTCATTATGATCGCTAACGAAAATTAAGTAGCAATTTTTATTAAAAGCTGAACCATTGGTGTATTCGCTATTATAATTCTGAAAAACGAAAGCATAAATGCGAGGAACTTTTAATTGAAGCTCTTTGAACTGTTGTAAAAATGGTTTAGAAAAATCAACCTCTTGTCCGAAAGACAGAGCATCCCATTTATCCCCGTGGAAGCATTCACTGCAATATACTGTGTAAGGCTTATCTACAGAGTATATTGAAATTATGCTTCTTCCACAAAGACCACATTTATTTTTATAGAGATTGCGTTCATTTCTCCAGACAAAACGGCGTTTCATTCTGCATTTCGGACACCAGGTCGGTGGTGGCACTTTTATTTTTTCATAAAAAGAAAAATCTTCTGGTTCAATAATGAAATCTTTTTTGCAATTCTGGCAGTTTTTTGTTTCCGAATTCATACCTAAATTGTATCATTCCATTCACTCAAAACCAAATTTAGCATTAGTGTACGATCGTTTCTTATTGCTAAAATAAAATAATTCTAATCCAACCAATGTTTTGTTTTTAATGCCGATTCTGCGGCTTTTTGTTCTCCTTCTTGTTTACTTTTACCTTTCCCTTCTGCTATGAGATTATTACCAAATAAAATTCCTATTATAAAATATTTATCATGATCAGGGCCTGATTCAGAAAGCACTTTATAAGAAGGTGTAACACCAACATATTCTTGTGCTTTTTCTTGCACTAAAGATTTTGCATCACGCCAAAGTTTTTTTGAAACTATTTCTTCAGTCTTTGGTAATAATGTATTTGTTATAAATTTATCTACTACGACATAACCCTGATCTAAATATAACGCTCCTATATATGCTTCATAAGTATTTGCCAATATATATGCTCTGGCTTTTCCTTTATCTTTTGATTCTCCTTTTGATAAAAGAAGAAAATCATTCATTCCTATATTTGATGCAATTTCAGCAATAATAACAGAATTAACAAGTGCAGAACGAAGAGCGGTGAGCTCTCCTTCTGTATAATTTGAATATTTTTTATACAGAAAACAAGTAACAACAAGTTCTAAAACAGCATCTCCTAAAAATTCTAATCTTTCATTATGAGAAAGTCCTGCACGTGGATTTTCATTGATAAAAGAACGATGTATAAAAGCTTGCTTGAGTAAATTTTTATTTTTAAAAACTATTTTTGTTTTTTTCTCAAAATCTGAAAATTGAATCATAATATTTTATTTTCTGCTAATAATTTCAACTGCCTTGGCTATAAGTGGAATGATATCATTATAAATACGTAATTCTGGAATTTCATTTAATGAAAACCACCTAGCCCCATCTAAACCACCCGAATTTTCTAAAACTAATTCACGATACTCGCTATAACCCAAAAAATAAGACACTTTCTTTAAAGTCTTTCCTTTCTCGGGATGCGTAGCCACATATTCATTTTCTCCCAACTTTTCTATTATTTCTATATCAAGCCCTATTTCTTCTTTCACTTCTCTTTTTGTTCCCTCTTCCACATCTTCATTCTCTTCAATGCGTCCTTTTGACAAGGTCCAATATCCAAAAACATCATGTACTAATCCAAAATAAAATTGATTATCTTTTTTTGCATAAACCAATGCACCTCCCAATTTTTCTGTAGGTAATTTACTAATATCCACTGGCTCATCTTTCTTTCTTTTTTTACTAGTTTCTTCTTTTCCGGGTTCACCTATTTCTTTATATACAGCTCCCAATACTCCATTTACAAATTTACCAGAATTTTCTCCACCAAAGGTTTTTGCCAATTCTATCGCTTCATTTATAGCCACCTTTGGAGGTACTTGCCCCCTGTCACCGAACAAAAGCTCAGTCAAACCAATTCTCAAAATATTTCTATCTACTACAGATATTTTGTCAATTGGCCAATCAGGAGCTGCTTTTTCTATTATTTCATCAACAATTTTTTGTTTCTTTAAAATCTCATCCACAAGAGAAAAAACAAAATTGTCATCTTCTAACCCTGGAGCAAATTCTTTTAGATTTCTATTCAATGCTTCTTTAAAAGATTCTGGAGTCCAATCTTTACTTTTCATATTAGAAAACATAAAATCCCATTCAAAGAGAGTCTGGAGCACTATTGATCTTGAAAGGTGCCTGTTTGCCATTTTTTTAACAGCTTTCTAGCTTTAAAGCTATTAGCTATCTAGTAAATTAATCTTTATTTAATAAGCTGATAAGATAAAAGCTAATTAGCTTTATTTTCTTTTGCTTTTATTTTTTTCTGTTTCTTTTCTATTTTTTTAACCAAATCTAAAACCTTATTGCCTCGATAAAATCCACACTTCAAACAAACAATGTGACGCTTCTTCAGCTCTGTGCAATTTGAGCACTTAGTAAAATTGGTCTCCTTTAATGCATGGTGGGAACGTCTGTTCTTTGTATGCGAACTTGTATGTCTCATTCTTATAACCATAGTGTTTATAGAATAACCTAATTTGTTAAAAATTGCAAATATGTGATATTATAAAAGCTATGATAGATTCTGAGAAATTAAATAATCTAAGACACTCTTTGGCACATCTTCTAGCTGCTGCTGTTTTAGAATTATATCCTGATACAAAAAATACAATAGGCCCAGCCATTGATGATGGTTTTTATTATGATTTTGAATTTGTAAATCCTATTTCAGATAAAGATTTAATAAAAATAGAAAATAAAATGTTAGAAATTTTAAAAACTTGGAAAGAATTTACAAGTGTTGAAAAAAATGAAAATGAAGCAAAAAAATATTTTTCTAATAATGAATATAAAATAGAATTAATTGATGAAATAATAAATAAAAAAGAAAAAATAACTTTTTATACTTGTGGTGATTTTACAGATCTATGTCGTGGTGGACATTTTGATGATATGTCAAAGGTTCCCTTTGACAGTTTTAAATTGGACAGAGTTGCTGGAGCATATTGGCGAGGAGATGAAAAAAATAAAATGCTGACTCGTATTTATGGACTTGCTTTTGAAAGTAAAGAAAAACTAGATGAATATATAATTCAAAGAGAAGAAGCAAAAAAAAGAGACCATAAAAAATTGGGTCGCGAATTGGATCTTTTCGTTTTTTCTGAACTTATAGGTGCTGGGCTTCCTCTTTTTACTCCAAAAGGCACAATACTTCGAGATATGTTGGATAATTTTGTTTGGGAACTTCGTAAAGAAGCTGGTTACGAAAGAGTAGATATACCACATATAACAAAAAAAGAACTCTACGAAACTTCTGGCCATTGGGATAAATTCAAAGATGATTTATTTAGAATAAATACTCGAGAAGAACATATCTTTGCTATGAAGCCAATGAACTGTCCACATCACACTCAGATATACAATAGAAAACAGTGGAGTTATAAAGAGCTCCCTGTGCGATATTCTTCCACTACCAAGGTTTATCGCGATGAACAAACTGGAGAATTGAATGGTCTAGGAAGAGTGCGTTCGATAACTCAAGACGACGCTCATGTTTTTTGTAGAAATAAAGATGTAAAAATTGAAATAGAAAAAATATATCAAATAGTAAAAACTTTTTATGGATCTTTTGGTTTTTCTTTAATACCAAGACTTTCTTTGCATGATCCAAAAAATATGGAAGCTTATTTAGGTACTGAAGAAATTTGGCAAAATTCTGAAAATATACTTCGTGAAATAATAAAAAAAAGTGACGAAGAAATAATAGAAGCTCTCGGAGAAGCTGCTTTTTATGGACCGAAGATAGATTTTATGGCAAAAGATGCAATCGGTAGAGAACATCAAGTAGCAACTATCCAACTTGATATGAATATGCCAGAGAGATTTGACTTATATTGCATAAATGAAAAAGGTGAACAAGAAAGAATCGTGATGATCCACGCTGCTATTATGGGTTCTATTGAAAGATTTTTATCAATACTCATAGAACATACTGCTGGAGCATTCCCTGTGTGGATGTCCCCTGTTCAAGTTGCAATAGTGCCTATAAGAGAAAATCACAATGAAAAAGCGCAAGAAATATTTGATATAATTACGGAAAACAATTTACGAGTAGAATTAAAAAATGAAGATGATTCTCTCGGCAAAAGAATTAATCAAGCAAAAGCACAAAAAACTCCGTATGTAATAGTCCTCGGTGACAAAGAAGTCTCATCTGGAAACTTAACTATAGAAAAACGAGACGGGACAAAAGAAGAACTCTCATTGGAAAACTTTATTTCAAAAATAGAAGAAGAAATTAAAGAGAAAAAATAATTTTACTATCTTAACGGCCGTTAGTATAGTAAATAAATTTTATTTAGTTAATTTTTTTAATGTTCCATTTTTACTAATTTCAAAAATTTCTACATATTCCAAAATATGTAAATTTTCTAAATCTAATATTAAAGTCTCGGGAATCTTTGTTTTGCCAACCCAAACACTCTGATGAACCATTATAAAACTAAGATTCCTAATAACTTCCCTGAGCCAATTTCTTTTTCTGCGCAATCTCTCCGGAATATCAAAACTCACTACGACAAAATTAGACTGAGCTTGTTTTTTGTAATGTCTATAAGGTAATCTGTTTTTTAATTGAGATAGTTTAATTATACCTTTGCTAGATATTAAGAATTTAGTCCCATCTTCAAATTTTTCTTCAATAAGACCGTCGTGCTTCATCTTTGAAATAAAAACACGAAGTCGTTTTTTTCTTTCTTTCAAAAGATTATTTTGATATTGTTTAGTATGCCTTTTCCTCTGAATCTTCTTATATTCAAAATCTATTCTACCCATACTTACCCCATAACCACTAGACAAAACAGTATCCATAAAATCTACTTGATTCATTGTTTGTTCTTTTAATATTTCTAAAACTTTCAATAAAATATCTCCTTTCATATTTATAAAGTTTACCATACTAACGGCCGTAAATATAGTAAATAATTA
>JBBUAC010000003.1:28985-34560 GCA_038061035.1 Patescibacteria group bacterium | reverse complement strand
ACAGCATGACCAAGATGTATTTTTGACTGATATTTATTCTTATCTTCACTTATGAATGGGATAGTAAAATACACATGTATTAAATTAGTTTTTCCATCAATCCATATATCAGGGTCTTCAAATCCTATAAATCTTAATCCTTCTTCTTTTAGATTTTCTAATATTTTATTTTCATTTTTTATATTTAACTTTTTTCCTATGATAAACTTTCCTTCTGAATCAGAAGTTATTTTATGTAATTCACTTCTATCTTGAAAGCCTTTTACTGATACATCTCCTATTCTCTTTATTATACAACGAATAATGCCGTCTTTAAAATTCGTTCGCGGATCAAGAGTAATGGCCATAACATGTTCAAAACGCTCATCTGCTACAACTGCTTTTTCTTTGTGTTCAATATATTTTTTATTCATATTTAATTTTAAATCTATATATCAATCTCCGCTAATTTTGCATTTGATTGGATAAAAGATTTACGAGGAGGGACTTCAGAGCCCATCAAAATATCAAAAATATTATTTGCTTCTTCCGCATCTTCTATATTTACTTTTTTGAGCACACGGTTACCAGGATCCATTGTAGTCTCCAAAAGTTCTTCAGGATTCATTTCTCCAAGACCTTTAAAGCGTTGAATATGAACTTTATTTGTTCTTACTTTGGTGTCTGTTTCATTTTCAATTTCGGAAGATTCATCCTCGTCAATTTCGGCATCGGGACGTTCAATCTCGTCAATTTCGGCAATGGGACGACCAATAATTTTCATTTTCTCCTCATCAGTATAAGCATAGGAAATAGATTTTCCTCTTTTAATTTTATATAAAGGTGGTTGAGCAATATAAATATATCCTGCCTCTATAATATTTCTAAAATATCTATAAAAAAGAGTAAGCAATAATGTTCGAATATGTGAACCATCAACATCGGCATCTGTAGCAATTATTATTTTATGATATCTAATTTTAGAAAGATCAAAAGTATCTCCTATAGATGTTCCCATAGCAATTACTAATGATCTAACCTCTTTGGAAGCGAGCATTTTATCTATACGAGCGCGTTCAACATTTAAAATTTTACCACGAAGAGGAAGTATGGCTTGAGTTCTTCTGTCTCTGCCTTGTTTGGCACTATTATGGACGAAAACACCACTCGAAAGAGCAAAATTATGAGTTCCTGGAACTTCTATATCATATACATCAATTTTATCCTTAAGGAACACAATTTCTTTTATTTTATGATTGTAATTTTGTACTGCTTCAAGAAGCCTTGCTTCATCTCCATCAAAAAACCTACTTACGAATAATCCATAAGACAATACATTTTTATTTTTCTCTAATTTTCGTACCTTCTCAAAAATATTCTTATCAATTTTTTTATGTTCTTCATAAACTCTTCTTAAAACCTTTATAGTATTCTCAAAATAAGTTTTGTTATAAGCAGATTTTCTCTTAATTCTAAAATCTTGTGTCCACTGCTCTTTAGTCTTACCACTACGCCATTTCAACAATTCTGTATCAAGCCACTGAGCTTTTGCTACCTCACTAAGAGAAATTTTAACACCAGGATTTTTGTCAAAAAAATTTCTTACCCTATCAGATTGTTTTTCTCTATTTTGTTTATTGGACCAATATTTTTTTTGAACTTCATTCAATAACTTATTATTCCTTTCTCGATACTCTGTATTTGAAGCGTAGAAATCCAGAAACTTCCCAACCATGTATTTTTTGTATTCCTCATTTTCCCATTGTGCTTTGGCGCGCGCGCTAAGTTCGTCTCTCATGGATAGCATTTTTTGACGAATATTTTCTTTATATTCAGGAGTTTGCCTTAAGATCCTCAACTTTTCTAAAACCTCCGGTCTTTTTAAATTCTTTTCATAAAAAAAAGCGTGCAAAACCATGTGTTCCTCTTTTGTAAGTCGGACAAGGTTATCAGGATTATTGTTTTTCTTGTTAAAATCTTTGTGATGTCTATTGGATCCATCAACAACGGAATAAATATTGTTTCTCAAATTATATTCATCAGACAACATGTGAGTAAATATCCATCTTTGGGATTTTTGTTCATAAACCATTTCATAACCGTCAATAGTTATTCTTCCGCCAATTTTTGAAAACTTTTTGCGTAATGGCATCAAAGAATCATCTTGATTTAAATCCTTAGCACTTTTATAACTTCCATCGCGAAGCATAAATAAATGGTCAGGTGTGCAAATTATTTCTTCAAGACTGTCTAATATAATTTTCATTACTTCTGCATCAGTCTTGGTTTTTCGAGGATAAAGTATTTTTTGAATACTTATATTTCCATCATCCATAATGGTGTAACAATAATTTATTTTTCCATCTTGGTGTTCTTTTATAAGATCTTCGAAGGAAATATTTCTACCATCAGCTAAAGCAATTTTTGTATCACCTGAAAAACAGCCTCCGGCCGAATCTCCTTCCACAAGGAATAATTCAGATTCTTCAGCACTTTTACTTTGACAATCTGCAAGTTTACCCGGCAAAGTCATTCCTTCAAGAGCACCTTTTCTTAAAATAGAATCCTTGGCAGCTTTAGCAGCTTTGCGAGCTTTTAGAGCTAATACAGATTTATTAATTATAGCTTTTGCATCATCAGGATTCTCTTCTAAAAAATTTGCAAATGCTTCACCAAATACAGAAGCAACTGCCCCTTGAGCTTCCATACTTCCTAATTTTGATTTAGTTTGACCTTCAAATTGAATTTCTCGCAATTTTACAGAAATAACTGCTGTTAAACCTTCTAATACATCCTCTCCTGTAAAACCACCTTCGGATTCTTTCATCATTTCATTTTTTTTACAATAAGTATTGAGTGTTCTTGTAAGAGCAGTTTTAAATCCAGTTACATGTGTTCCTCCACCACTAGTATAAATATTGTTCGCAAAAGGAACAATACGATCTACTATGTCATCTACATATTGAAGAGCTATCTCTACTCCTACTTTATCTATTTCTTTTTCAATATAAAAAATATTATTTTGTATTGGTTTTTGAAATTTATTATAATATTTTACAAGTGAAGTTATCCCACCTTCAAAATAAAAAGAAGTAGATGGTAATTCAAGTTCTAACTCTTTAAAATAAAAATAGTCACCTGTGTCTAATTTGGAGGTCTTGCCTCCAAGTGAAGATAAAATATCTATTTCTCTTGCATCAATAATAGAAATTTTAAGATTCTTTACCAAATATGCTTGCTGACGAATATGACTTACTACTGTATTCCAATCAAATTTAATATCACCAAAAATTTCTTGGTCTGGTTCAAAACTAATAATAGTGCCATTTAATTTTGATGAACTTACCTTTTTTACAGCAACCTTTTTCTTACCTTTAGAATATTCTTGAATATATTTACCTCCATCTCTGTGAATTTCTGCTCTAGTATAAATAGAAAGAGCATTCACAACAGATGCGCCTACGCCATGAAGTCCGCCTGTAGCTTTTATATAACCATTACCACCAAATTTTCCTCCAGCATGAAGTGTCGTCATCACTGTCTCAAGTGCTGATACTTTTGTTTTTTTATGAATATCAACAGGTATACCACGACCATTGTCAGCCACACGAATACGATTTTCAGGTAAAAACACTATTTCTATATTGTCAGAAAAACCTCCCATTGCTTCATCACGCGAATTATCAAAAATCTCCCACACTAAATGATGAAGTCCTTCTGGGCCTGTAGTACCTATATACATTCCTGGACGACGTCTAACTGGCTCCAATCCTTCTAAAACAGAAATGTCGTCAGCACCATAATGGTGCTGATTTTTACTACTTTTTATCTCTTTTTCTTTTGCCATATTCTATAATTATATCAGAAATTACCTTATTTGCCAACCTTTATTTTCTGTTATTTTTTGATTTATTTTATTCATAGTATCATTAATTTCTTGATCTGTAAGAGTTCGTTTATAAGACTGAAAAACTAATCTAAAAGCATATGATTTTTTTTCATCTTTTTTAAATTCATCAAAAAGTTCTGGACCTAGAAAAAGTAAATCTCCTGCATTATCTTTAATTATTTTACAAACTTTATCACTTTCTATTGACTCAGGTATCCAAAGAGCTATATCTCGAACAATAAATGGATATAATGACCACGGAATAAAAGTCGAACCTGTATGCTTTTGCGAATGGTCTGGTTGAGCCTGCTCTTTTTTAGAATCCTGTGCAGGCGACCCGAGGACCTGAGTAAAAGCATTAGGTGAGGCTTTTTCACAAAATTCATCTAAAGAAATTTCTGTAATATTTTTATTATTTCCATAACAAACATTTACAATTTCTCCGTCTTTTTTAAAGACTGTTCCTATTTCAAAAACTTTTATCTCTTCTGTATTTAATAATGGCAAATTTATTTGATTATTTTTTATACTTTCATCTAAACCATTTTTTAAATTATTTCGTAAAAATTTTTTATCTGATGCGCTTTCTAAAACTTCTATTTCTCCCTTATCACAAAAAGTGTAAGTCATAACTTCACTATATCCTTCCGATAAAAGTTTATTTCGAGCAAATACAATCTTTTCATATGTATCATTTATTTTCGGCCTAAAATCTATTTTTGGTATTTTAGGTATTATTTTGTCATAGCCCATAATTCTACCTAACTCTTCTGCCATATCTTCTTCTATTTGCAAATCTAAACGCAAGTATGAAATGACGATTTCAAAAACATCCTCTGACTGTTCAAATTTAAAATTATATCTTTTTAAAATATTTATTACTTCTTCTTTTTCTAATTTTATTCCTAAAATTCGTGATATTTTTTTTACTGAAAAAGATAACTTCCTTTCTTCTTGTTTTTTAGGATAAATATCTACAATATCTTCCCATTCGACTCCATCCGGTCGCTCAGGGTTTCCGATATCAGTTATCAAAGCTGATATCTCCAACATTGCAAAATCACAAAGCTCCGGAGACAAATCATTTTCAAATCTTTTCAGTGCGTCTGTAAATATTCCAACCTCTCGGCCAGTTTTGCGTACACTTATCGGATCAAAATTCGCAACCTCAATAATTATATTTTTTGTATTTTTATCTACTTCTGCAATTTTTCCTCCTTTTATTCCAGCAATAGCTAAAACATTTTCTTCGTCCGCTATTACAAGGTCTCGAGTTTTCAACTTTACTTCTTTATTATCAAGTGTAATTATTTGTTCTCCTTCTTTTGCTTCACGAATGATAAGTCCACTTTTTACTTTATCTAAATCAAAACAATGTATCGGTTGACCACAATCATACATTACAATATTTGCTGCATCTACAATGTTATTTATACTTCTTTGCCCTATTGACTCAAGATATTTCCGAACCCAGTCTGGACTTGGTCCGATTTTTATATTTCTAACAATTCGTCCCATATATCTGCGACATTTTTCTGATTCTACTTTTATTTGTAAACTCCCACCACCCCGCCCTTCGGGCATCCCTCCTCCGACAGGAGGGGAAGGTATTTTATATTTTGGTGCAGGATCAACAAATTTAATATCTAAAAGCGACGCAAGTTCAAAAGCTATACCACGATGAGAAAGCAAATCGTGTGCTCTATT
>JBBUAC010000003.1:20367-28885 GCA_038061035.1 Patescibacteria group bacterium | reverse complement strand
GCGACGCAAGTTCAAAAGCTATACCACGATGAGAAAGCAAATCGTGTGCTCTATTCGGTAAAATATTTATGTCAAAAATGGTGTCAACAACCTCACCCCCTTGCCCCTCTCCTGAAAGTAGAGGGATGACACTCTCCACTTCACATAAATGATAAGTAAAAATATCTACCAATTTTTTAGGTTCAGGAATTTCTGAAATATATGATTTTAACCAATTGTAAGAGATTTTCATTTTTATTTTAAAATTGATTAAGTCGTAGATCTCCTTGATAAAAAAAACGTACATCGGTAATATTCCATTTAATCATTGCTATGCGGTCAAGCCCACCACCAAAAGCAAAGCCTTGTATTTTTTTTGGATCTAAACCTAAATTTCGTAATACATTTGGATGTAACATCCCAGCTCCCATCACCTCCAAAGGTTTTCCTTTAAATTTAAGCCACACTTCTATCCCCGGCTCCACAAATGGAAAAAAACTCGGACGAAATTCTATTTCAACACCATCTCCTAATATTTTTTTATAAAAATGAGTAAGTACTCCTTTTAAATCTGCAATAGAAATATCTTCTCCAACCATTGCCCCGTCTATCTGAAAAAATTGCATTTCATGAGTCGCATCTGTGGCTTCATTTCTAAAAACTTTTCCAACGGAAATACAGGCATACGGCATTCGTCCTTCCTTGTGAGCTTGCTCTATCGCTCGAGCAGTTACATTTGTCGTGTGAGTACGGAGAACAAAAGCCGAATCTGTATGCTTTTGCGAATGGTCTGGTTGAGCCTGCTCTTTTGAAGACTCCTGTGTAGGCGACCCGAGGACCTGAGCAAAAGTATCAGGTGAGGCTTTAATATAAAAAGTGTCTTGCATGTCCCGCGCTGGATGATCTTTTGGCACATTTAATGCATCAAAATTATACCATTCACTTTCAAGCTCTGGCCCCACAACTTTTTCAAAACCAAGCTCTGAAAAAATCTGATAAGCTTGATTTGCTAAAATAGAAAGCGGATGCTCTTTTCCTTTTAAAATAGATATACCATTTTTATCTTCCATATTTCTAATATTAAAGGAAAAATCTTATATTGCAAGAAACATCTTCCAAAAAATATGTAATACTCATATAAATTGTTACAAACTCTGCGATAGCAGAAATATTAACAAAATATAGATTATGATTATTTATTATTTATTATTTTCTTTATATCCTTTGGCTAATTTAAAAGTTTTGATACTATCTTTTAAATCAATTTTCTTTATATAATCCAAAAAATCTTTGGGAAGTGGCGACGGCCCAACCCAGACACTCTTTTGAATCATTACATAATTAAATTTTTTCAAATGCCAACGCAACCATTCCCGTTCTGCTTTCTTCGGCTCAGGAACATCAAACATCACAATCAAATTCTTCGGCTCATCTTTCTTGAATTTAAAATTAAATTGCTTCAGGGAGTTAAATTTTCTTTGCATATGTTTGCGACCCTTTGGTGTAATACACCAATGCCCATCTTCTCCTTCAATTATTCCATTTTTACGAAGATAAAAAACTGTTCCTCTGATAGAATTCTTTGAGTGGTCTTTAAATCGAGGAATACCAAATAAATTAACTGCCATGCCTTTATAATGCAGTTCAGTATTCCAAAGTTCCTTGAGAATTTCTTGGACTAGCGACATATTAATAATTATACCATTATCAATATTTCTGCGATAGCAGAGTTATTGACATAGGTGTTCTGTGTTCTGTACCTATCTGTACCTATTAGATTTTCCAACTACTTCAAATTTAAAAAGTTTGCTTTTTGAAAAGCAATATTATCTGACATAAATCGGACTTATGTGGCTAAAATATTATTTATAAATCTCTGACATTTTGCAATATTCACATTCTGCATTTACTTTTCCATAAGATTTAAAATTACATGGTCTATCAAGCCAATTTCCATTTTTAAGCAAATTATCATAATCCATAATATCTCTGGTAAGTAAATCTATCTGTTCTTTATTTATATATGTAGAATAAAACATTTCTTTTTCATTTTTAGCTTGTACAAATTCTAATCGTGACTCATTTACTTTTCTTTTATATTTAGAATTCTCTTCCAATAAATAAGAATACATAGTGAGTTGACGCATATAATCACTCATCCTGCCCTCTTCGTCTTTTTTTTCTATATCACCCTTTTTACGAACACTTCCTGTTTTAAAATCAGTTACACATATAGAATCTTTGTCTATAAATTCTAAAAGATCTATTTTCCCATAGATATTTAAATGAGGAAATCTTTCATCTTTTTTTGAAATACTTTTTTCATTTTCTCTATTTTTAGATATTTTTTGAAGCCTAAATTCAACCCATTTATAAATAATATTAAACGCTTCTTTCTCTAATTCTTTTTGTTTTTTATCATCTCCAAAATTACTCTTTAATATTTCTTTATGTATTATATCTTTAATATCATTTGATTTAGGTGTATTTGCTAATTTTAATATCTTATCTATGGATCCGTGTACAATATTTCCAAATTCCAAGCTCTCTGTCTTGGATTCTGGAAGTTGTAATAAATTTCTAAAATACCATTTCCATGGACATATAAAAAAATTATTAAGCAATGAAACAGAAACTCTTCTATCAATATAATCTTTTATTACTATTTTTTTTAATTCTTCAAGTTTTATATTTTCTTTAACTATAGATTTATTTTCTACATATGCCTTAGGATCATGTGCTAATATTATTTTTTCTGTCTCTTCTTCATTTTGTTTTATAAAATCACCATGTATATTATTAACAACATTTGCTAAAATTCGATCTCCTCCCGTATAAGAATGTGTAGCATAAGATATAGTACAAAAAGTCCTAGCGCGAGTAAGAGCTACATAAAGTTCTCTTTTTAAAACTTCTTCATCTCTTTTTTCTATTTTATCTTTTATATTCTCTGGTAATGAAAAAATATTTCTTTTTCCTTGAGAAAAGGATTTCTCATCCATATGTGCTATCCAAACAAAATCAAATTCAAGACCTTTTGATCCGTGTAATGTGAATACCCTTATTCCATTTTCTTTTCCAAATACTGAAAGAGGTATATGTTCTCTATAATCTTCCAATCTTTGAATAAAAATTAAAAAATCTCTCAAAGTAAGTTTAGAATTTTTTTCTATTTGAGATAAAACTAAATGCAATATTGTCCTGATTACTTCTACTTTTTCTATTAAATCTTCATGATCTTTTGTTTTATCTAATAAAAATTCTGAACCAATTTTTTGTATCAAAGAATATATAGTCAATTCATTTGAAACAACAAGCCATGATTTTAATTTCAAAATCCAATTATTCAATATATTTTCTTCTTTAAATAAAGAATTATTATCTATTTTTATATTTTCTATAATTTCAAGAAAAGATAAATTACGCATATTGTTTTTCTTTATAAATTTATGAGCCTCTATCGGGTCTATATTTACTAATGGATCAAAAAAAGATTCTGCTAATTTTACTCCGTCATTAGGATATGCCAGAATATATAAAACTCTTAAAAAACTATTTGCAATTAGTGAATCAAAAAAATTTAATTTCTCTCCTGTAGCTACGGGTATATCCATATCTTTAAGTATCGTCATAATGCTACGAATATGCCTGTTTTTGGGTGCTAAAATTGCTATATTGTTTACAACTATTCCCTCTTTAATTTTTTTCTTTATCTCCAATGCACATAAAATTATCTCATCTCTTTCATAGCTTGCTTCCACTAAATATAGTGGGTGGCTTTTTTTAGTATTGCTTTTTAATTTATCTTTACTTATAGAACTTTGAAGTAAATTGTGAGCAGAATTTAAAATATCTTGAGTAGAACGATAATTTTCTGTAAGAATTATAAGTTTTGCTTTACCAAATTCATTTTTAAAATTTTCAAAATATTCAAGTGATGCACCACCAAAACCATAAATAAGCTGACGATCATCACCTACAACAAAAATATTTGGCATATCTACCTCACCCCAAACTTTTTTTAAAAATTCATTTTGAATACCACTTGAATCCTGATGTTCATCTATTAAAATATATTGATAATTCTCCCTTATAGAAGATGCTACATCATCTGACTCTTCCACTATTTTTACCAAATTTTCTAATACATCATCATAGTCAAGTAAATTTTTCTCTTTTTTTATCTCTTCATAAAATTGATAAAAGTACACAGCTTCTATGGTTTTTTCTAATCCTTCAATTTTTCTCTCTATTTCTTTTTTTAATTTACCTTTACTTTCTCCACGAGTAGAGATACTGCTTTCATCATTTTCTAAATTATGAATTTCTTCTTTTAATAATTTCTCAAAATCTTCTGGCGTCATACGTTCACGTTTCAAAAAAGAAATAAAAGATTTTAAATCATTCAAATATCTACCATTGTCAGATCTAGGTTTTATATATTTCCATTCATGATCTTGTAATATAAAATCAGAAAGTATCACTATATCTTTTTCATCCATTAATTTAGGTATTTCATTCATACCTAAAACATTAAAATTATCTTCTATCACACTCATTCCAAAACTATGAAATGTAGATACATTGACCTTATTTGATTCTATTCCTATATATGATCGCAGTCTCTCTTTCATAGCTTTTACACCTGAATTCGTAAAAGTTAAACATAAAATACCATCTGCTTTTATGTCAGTTTTTTTTAAAATGTTTCCTATTCGTAATGCCAATATCTGGGTCTTGCCAGTCCCGGGACCTGCTACAACCATCATCGGTCCATCGACAGAGTCCACTGCTTCCCTTTGAGCTTTATTTAATTTCTTATATTCTTGTATAAATAATTCATCAATCATAAAAATTATTTTAATTTAAAAAAATATAAATTTATTTATTGCACTTTTATATACTCTATATGGTTTTGGTCCTATAAAAGGCTTTTTATTTATAAAAATAGTCGGCGTACCATATATATTCATTTTTTCAATCTCACCCCTCTGCCTTTCTACAAAAGTTTTAGTATCATTATCCTCTGAACATAACATAACTTTCTGGATATCAAAATCAAATTTTTCTAAAATTTCTATAGTATTATTTTTATTCAAAATATAATCAAGTGGGGCTGTAAATAGATAATCATTTAATTTCCAAAAATCTTCCTCGTAGTCTTTATAAACACAATATCCTATATTTGAAAGAAATTCTGAATCTTTTTTTACTGGAAAGTGTGCAAAAATATAATTGAATTTCTTTTTTTCTAATAGTTTGGAAATCTCAGGATAAACTTCTCTTGTATATTTACAACCATAACAACCTACAAAAACTACTTCATCTTTTGATGATGTATCAATTTTAGGGAAAATAGACAAGTCAACATCTGTCAATGTGACATTCTCAGGTGACGGTCTATTTATTCCACATTCTTCTCCATCACTTGTCTTATTATTCTCTCCACTTGGATCAAAAGCACAAAAACCACTTTCATTCAAACCATTGCACGATCCATAAACATAATAATTATACATACCATTAAAAACCCACACAGTACTTCCAACCATTAAAATAAAAAATATCCATGAAAGTATTTCATAGTGTTTATTGACCACTCTTGTAAGAAAAACTGAACGATTTATCAAATTAGATAAAACTTTTCCTTTTATTTTTTCTTTAAATCCTATATTGCAAGGCCTGAAAGTCACTCTATTTAATACACAAGAAAATGCCTCTTTTGCTAATGCACGATGTGATGCACTAAATATTCCTAAAATTGAAAAAATGATGAGGGCTATTATGCAAGGCATTTTATATTATTTTCATTATTTTTTTTAAATTATCGACAAGTTTTTCTACTTCTTCTTTTGTATTGTAAAAAGATAAAGAAATACGAGCTCCGTTTTTTATATTTCTATTATTAAAATAAGAGTGGACGCAATGCTGTCCAGAACGAATTGCTATATTTGCCATATTGTCTAACATTGTAGCAATTTGATGCATATCTTTATTTTCAATATAAAAATTTATGATACTTCCTCTTTTTTTGGGATCATATGAGCCAATAATTTTTATCTGTGGAAACTTAGACAACTCTTCTGTAATATAAGAATTCAACATTAATTCATGCGAATTTATTTCTTCAAAAGACAAATTGGATATGTATTTTATCGCTTCTCCTAATCCTATAATTCCCGCATAATCCAACAATCCTGCTTCAAATCTCTCTGGTATAGGTAAAAATTTATAATCTGTATAAGTTGAATATAAAACTGTATTTCCACCTACGATAAATGGTTTCAAATTTTCTAATAATTTATATTTTCCATAAAAAATTCCAGTACCAGTAGGACCCAAAACTTTATGCCCAGAAAAGGCCAAAAAATCAACATCTAAATCTTGAACATCAATTTTTCTATGAGAGACGGTCTGAGCGCAATCTAAAAATACTAATGCATTGTTTTTATGAGAAATTTTTATTATATCTTTTGCGGGTACGCTCGTTCCATCTAGGTTTGAAGTATAGGCAAAACAAACAAGCTTTATTCCTTTTGTCATTCTTTCAAATTCTTCTAAATCAAAATCTCCATCATCTTTTGTAGAAAATATATTTACTTTTATTCCAATTCTATCACGCAATAAAAGCCACGGTATTAGATTTGAATTATGTTCTTTGTCTGAAAGTAAAACTACATCATCTTTTTTAAATATAAAAGAATTTGCCAACAAATTTATGCTTTCAGTGGTATTTTTAGTAAAAATTATTTCTTCTTCGGTATTGGCATTTATAAATTTAGCGACAAGCCCTCTCGTCTCTTTGATTTTCTTTGTAACTTTATCGCCCAATTTATGAGCACTTCTACCAGCACAAGCATTGTATTTAGTATAATAATCATTCATTGCTTCTAACACAGAATTAGGTCTCAAGCTCATACAAGCACTATCAAAATAAAGATTGGACTTACCATCTTCTTGAATGTCTAACATTTTAAAATCAGCCCTTATTTTATCTATATTAATCATAGATTATGTATTGATTATACCATATTCCCCTATTTTTGTTCTTTTTATTGAATATGCTAAAGTCGGTATATTTATTTTCTTTCCTAAAGAATTAGCAATAGAACGCACATATGTGCCACTTTCACATTTTATTTTAAAACTCGCTACATAATAACTCCGCAAGGCCTTGCCTTGCGGAGAAATTCTAATAGTTAATTCTTTCTTCCAAATTTTTAAAATCTCTTCTTGCCTAAAATCCCCTGTTACTTTCAATATTCTTTTTTCTATATTTTTAAATAAATTTTTCGAAGTTATTTTTCTTAATTTTATAAATTTTAAACTTTTTACATTTACTTCTTTTTGTGGTACTTTGACATCTATTCCGTCTCTCGCATACACAAATAGTGGTTTTCCTTTTACTGTTTTAGAAGAATACATTGGATATCTCTGAACAAATTTACCAGTAAAATATTTTAGATTTTCTTTTATTTCTTTTTCCAAATTATCTATTCTATAATTCGTTAGAATTGTAGAATTGTTTACCACACCTAAAATATCATAAGTATCAGTAGTAAAACCAAAAAGTATTTCAAATTCATATTCTTTGTCTAATGCTAAATATTTTTGTTTTTGATTCACCTCTTCCCCCGCCAAGATTAAAAGCAGACCAGAAGCCAATGGATCGAGTCTTCCTGCATAAGTCATAGACACATCTTTGTAACTCTTGTTTTTAATACGAAAAACCTCTAGAGCTTCTAGGGGTGTTTCGCCTTCTTTTTTATTTAAGAAAATAATTTTCTCCACAAAATACAAATATAACTATTTCTTACCCTTTTTAACTAATTTTTTTACATCTTTAGCTAAAGTTTTCCAATGTTTTTTTAATTCTGCTACTGTTTCATTTACTTCTTCTTGTGTAATTCCTTTGGTTTTTGCATATTTTGCAGATATTTCATCAACCACCTTATGATACATTGGCTCTGTAACTTCTTTCATTTCTTCAAATTTCTCTATCATTTCTCCTTTCATTTTTACAGCCCAGCCCTTAATTTTTTTCCTGTTTTTTTTGCCAGCTGGACCAAATAATAAATAAGCTCCTGCTGTCAAAGCTGCGACCCCTGCAGTAGCTACTATGACCTTACCTACATTACCCTTTTTTTCTATTTTCTTTTTTACCATAAATTTATTTTCTATTTACTAATAATACTTAATTATAACACAAAAATTTATAAAAACTAATTTTTAGTTTTACTTTTTTTATTTGTATTCTTTTTTTTAAAAAACATTTTCACAAAAGGATTTTTAGATAAATTTTTACCCAATGTTTCTATATGTTCCTCCGCATTTTCCGTTCCATTTCTTAAAATATCTGAAATAGCTCTAAAATTCGCCAAAATCTGAATAATATAAAAAAATATTATTGCAATTAAAATTGTTAATATCACTACAGCAATAGCCGTAATAAAAAAGAAAATATCTGCATTCATTATTGATTCCATATTCATATCATATCACATTTTTCTTTATTTAAAAAAAATGGTAACTTATATAT
>JBBUAC010000003.1:4830-20267 GCA_038061035.1 Patescibacteria group bacterium | reverse complement strand
ATATTCATATCATATCACATTTTTCTTTATTTAAAAAAAATGGTAACTTATATATGGAGGGTTCGCATTGCGCCTCTACGGCGCATCCGCCGACGAGGCGGAAGCATAACACATATGTATTACTTTTATGTTTTAAAATTTAAACAAAATGGTAAACTATACTACGGCTACACAAATGACTTGCGTCGTAGGATAAAAGAACATAAGTCTGGTGGTTCAGAATTTAGTTCTAAAAATGGCAATTTTGAACTTATATTTTATGAAGCTTACATTAACAAAAAGGACGCTCAAGCTGCAGAAAAATATTTTAAAACAGGTCATGGTAGAGAAGTATTAAAAGGAAAATTGAAAAATCATCTTGGAGGCGTCGCATAGCGGTCTAGTGCACCATCTTGGAAAGGTGGCAGATTCGAAAGGGTCTCGTGAGTTCAAATCTCACCGCCTCCGCAAAAATTACAGCATTTTTAAAAATTCTTCTTCGTTTAATATTTTTATTCCTAATTTTTGAGCATTTTTTAATTTATTTCCAGATTCTTCTCCTGCCACAATATAAGAAGTATTTTTTGAAACAGAACTTGCGACTTTTCCTCCGAGATCTATTATTTTTTCTTTAGCTATTTCACGAGACATATTTTGCAAAGTTCCCGTTAAAACAAAAATCAATCCTTTAAATTTATTTTCTTTTTTCTTTTCTATTTTTTCAATCACAATTCCATTTCTTTTTAATTTTTCAATAAAATGCAAATTACTTTTATCATTAAAAAAATCATAAAGACTTTTTGAAACAGCTCCTCCTATATTTTCTATACTATTTATCTCTTCTAGCCATAAGTGGGGCTTATGGCTAATGTTTAATAATTTTTCTAGAGTAAAAAAATGCTCTGCCAAAATACGCGATGTTTCCTCTCCAACGTGTAAAATTCCAAGCGACCAGATAAAACGAGAAAATGCTATTTTCTTTTTATCATTTATTTCTTTTATAATATTTTCTGCTGATTTTTCTCCGAATCTATCAAGTATCATTATGTCTTCCTTTTTTAATGTGAAAATATCAGCAGCATCACTTATGAGTCCTTCGTCTTTAAATCTTCGCAGAATTTTTGGTCCGAGTTCATATATACCAAATACTTTCACAAAAAAATCCAAATATCGTTCATTCTTTGCAGGACATTTTTTATTTATACAAAAATATGCGACAGAATTACCCAAACCCCCTATATCCCCCTTGTCAGGGGGACTATAGATTCCTCCCACCTTGACAAGGGAGGGCTGGGGAGGGTTTTTTATTTTTTTTTCTATATTTCCTCCACATACAGGACAATGATTTGGCATTTTAAATTTAAATTCTTTTCCTGTCCGCATTCTTGTCAATACTTCTACTACTTTAGGAATGACGTCCCCTGCTTTTTCTATAACAACAGTATCCCCTATACGCAAATCCAATCTTTCTATTTGATCCATATTATGCAATGTTGCTTTAGATACAATAGAACCCGCAACTGAAGTCGGCTCAAATATAGCAAGAGGAGTAAGTACACCAGTGCGTCCGACATTTATTTTTATATCCTTCACTATAGTAGTAGCTTTCTCTGCTGGATATTTAAAAGCTATCATATATCTCGGTGCTTTACCGACAATGCCTAGTGTCTCTTGCAATTTTAAATCATTTACTGACACTACTATACCATCTGTGCCATAAGAAAAATTCATTCTAATTTTTTCAAATTTTTTTATAAAACTTTCCACTTCTTTTAAATTTGCACAATTAGCTTCATTTTTTTCTACATTAAAACCTAAATCTCTTAATATATTATGTTTTTGAAAATGAGTTTCTAGCTTGGAGGCAAAACCTCCAAGTGGATACTCTAAATCATAAGCAAAAAAATCTAAATTTCTTTCTTTTACAAGTTGTGGGTCAAGTTGTCGCAAACTTCCTGCTGCGACATTTCTTGTATTTGCAAAAATAATTTTTCCTTCTTTTTCTTGTTTTTTATTTAATTTCTCAAAAATATCTTTTCTCATTACGACTTCCCCACGAACTTCAAAAATCTGCGGAAGACGGTCTTCCGCAAAATCTTTCACAAAATCTTTGGCAAAGTGTGTGAGGTTTAATGGTATAGAATTTATCATCTTCAAATTCTCTGTAATGTCCTCTCCTATATATCCATCTCCCCTTGTGGCTCCCCTTATAAACTTTCCATTTTCATAAATCAAAGACACAGCAAGGCCATCAAATTTTACTTCACAAAAATAAACCCCACCCTTGCCCTCCCCTGTCAGGGGAGGGTTGGGAGAGGTTAATTTTTTTATTCTCTTTTCCCATTCATAAAGTTCTTCAAAAGAAAAAGCATCATTCAAAGAAAGCATTCTTGTTTTATGTTTTACTTTTTGGAATTTATCAAGTGGCTTGCCTGCTACCCTATTTTCTGGTGCATTAATGTCTGTGAATTCTGGATATTTTTCTATCAACATAGAAAGCTCACGAGTCAGAGAATCATATACATCATCTGTAATATTTGGTGTATTTTTTATATGATATTCATTTCTCAAATGCTCTATCTCCATACGAAGTTTCTCTATTCTTTTTTGAATATCAATTTTTTGCATAATTATCTTTAATTAAAATATATACTAAAAAATATCATACTCGACTTTAAGTGCTTGTTCTGTACGTCTTATAGAAAGAGACTCACAATTATCATCTCCTGTATTGTATCCTTTTGAAGATATTGAAGTAAGAGAAGCACCTTTAGAGATCTGTACTTTTACACAATTTTTCTTTGAAGAATTACCTAAATTTGGAATTACAAACTTATAAGAAGAACTTCCTAAATACTCAATTGTTATGTCGTCATTACCTGCACAACTTATTTTTTTACCTACGCTTGATCCATCTATTAGAAATTTGTCTTGACTGTCATTGAACAATGCACACTCTACCCCTAGGTCTGCTGCAAAAAAAGCTTCATTTGAATTTTTTGAAGAAGTACTAAAATTAACTTCTTGAAGAGCAATGCTTCCTACTCCAAGAGCAATAGATAAAATAATACTTACAAGTATTATAGAAAAAAGTATTACGAAACCATTATTTTTTTTTATATTATTTTTCATGAATTTAAGAAATTATAGTGTCTTATAACGAATAATAACTATACCAGAACCACCGGAGCCTATTATTTGATTACTAGATCCTCCTCCACCACTACCTGTATTAGGAGCTCCTGAAGAAGGAAAAATATTACCACTATTACCTCCATTACCTCCAATCCCAGAACCACCAGTACTCCTGGTATTAGTATATGCACCGCCACCGCCACCGCCACCAGCATAAAATACAGAAGAACCAGAAATTGAAGAACTTTTTCCTAAACCTCCAGCACCACCTGAATTATAACTACCATCAGATCCTCTTCCTCCTGCCCCACCTCCGCCACCACCTCCAAAAGAAAAACCAGAACCACCCTCTTTGTTAGAAAATCCACCCCAATTACCTTGTGTAGTAGGAGGAATTACTGCACCACCTGAAGTATCACCATACCCACCGCCTCCACCACTACCACCATTTGTTCCACTTGTACCTATCCTTCCACTACTACTATAATATCCACCTGCTCCACCACCATTTGAATTTACTATATCATTTAATTTTGAATCTTTTAAAATTGAATTGCCACCATTATTACTAGGACCGCCTCCAGAGCCAACAACTATCCCATAAGTTTGAGGAATAAAATCAATAGTACCTGCTTGGAAACCACCAGCTCCCCCACCGCCTGTTCCTATGTTTAAATCTTTTTTTCCTCCACCTCCACCACCTGCAACTACTAAATATTCAACTTCTCCACCACTTGTAACTGTAAATTTTCCAGAATCTTTAAAAATATGAATTTTATATTCTCCAACAGTCTTTTCTTCTCCTCCTGTAGCAACTACACCAGGTGGAGGTGGAGTTATTCCTACTCCAAGCTTTTTCCAATTAAATAAATTTTCTGAAAAAGAAATACTTTTATCTGATGAACCAGATTTCCATAAAACTGTAGAAATAATTTTAATTTCATCATTAGTAATATTTTCTATTTGAATTTTTCTAATAAAACCAGAATCAATCTCACCTCCTACTCCACCACCAGTTTTAATATTATAATTTCCATCTTTTATATATAATTTACATAAAGAAAAAGACGGAGAGTCACATGCAAAAGTAAATTTTTCTTTTCTTGGTGGCTCTAAATTATCAATACCACAATAATTTGGCGCTATACACAAAGAAATTTTATCTTTAAAACTAGCCCAACCAGTATCATCTTTTTCATAAATTACATAAGAATCACGCATATTGCGTATATATTCTATGCCTTCTTGCGCCAAATAAGTACCCACTAATTTTTGTTTTATATGAACAATAGTAGATAAACTAGTGGATAGGATAGCTATCAAAGCCAAGACTGAAGAAGTGAAAATCATAACAGCCACTAATGTTTCAATTAAAGTAAATCCCTTATTCTGTTTTTTTATTTTTAATGTAAAAATTTTTTTCATTTATTTTTAACTCTCTATAAATCTCTGAGAGGCAGAAGTTTGAATAGAAAATGGAGTTTTTGTATCTTTATAATATATTTCCCCAACTAATCTAATAATTACCATTGGTTGTTGGTCCTGAATGACATCTCCAGTTTCATCTCCTAATACTAAAAATTTAGAATCTACTCCCAATACAACTTCATCTGGATTTAATTGAACAAAAGTATCTACTGGAGAGGTAGAACCACCTTCAGTAGATTTAAATATGTTATATTCACCAGCTTTTGCACCTAATTCTATTTTATATACCCATTGATCATTTGGGTTTTCTGTATTTCCGCTGGCTTCAAATGCCATAGAATAACCACCTTCCGCACAAGTTCTCGGAGTAGTTAGATCTCCAATACCTATATCACAATGAAAATTGTATCCAGTCTTTAAATTCCTAGACATATCTTCCATAATAAAACTTAAATTATCCATAATAGAACGCATATTTTGTGCCTTACTTCCTATCAAATTCGTATTGACCAATGCCCCTATACCAGATATAATAATTATTAAAAAAAGAGAAATGGATATCATTGTTTCTACAAGGGTAAATCCATTTTTTGTTTTTAAATATTTTTTCTGCATTTTTTACTTTTTATATTATACACTTTATTACTTTTTTAATTCACCTGTATTCTACCTGATGGATAAACTTTTATAATGGACCCTATGCTCGAAGAAGATGAAATAATTATTTCTACACGATCAATTGGTAAAGCAAAAGTATGGAAATTAGATTTTATATCTGCTCCTAAACTTGGCCTTGTAAATGTTATATGTAAATCTTTTGTAATTGATGTTGGTGTTATACCTTTGTCTTTATAAAAGACTTTTATAGATTCTATTTTATTACCATTTTTAATTTCAACTTTATCTAAACATTCATTTCCGGGACAAGGGGTAAATGGTGTATCAAATTTTTTATTTTGAGGATCACTTAAATCAATAAAATAATAAAAAACTTTATTACCAGTATTTGAACTTTCATTTAAATCAAAATAAACTCCATAAGAAGGTTTCCATGGTGACGGTGGATTTAAAGGCAATTCTCCTGAAATAGCAGACTTTTGAGCGTCCACCATCTTGAGCGCTATATTATTTGCTAAATTCCTAATCTCTACTTTTTCTTCAAATCCTTTATAATTAAAAAGCACAACAGTAGAAAGTATAGCAAAAATAGAGAGCACAACTATGAGCTCTACGTATGTCATCCCGCCTCTACGGCGGGCAAGCCCTCGAGTTAGCTTATAGCTTTTAGCTTTTAGCTTACTTGCTTTTAATTTTTTAAAAAATAAAATCATATATTAAAAAGTTGGAAAAAAATTAAAATTAAAAAGAAATACTAAAAATGCTCCTAATACTAAAAATGGTGCAAACGGAATCTCGCTTTTCATATTTATTTTATTTGATAATCCATTTATCTTGTTTAAAATAATTAAAATAATTCCTACAATTGCTCCAATCCAAAAAGAAAGTACAGTCGCAGAAAGGACTTTTATCATTCCAAGAAAAAATCCTAAACCGAGAGCAAGCTTTGCGTCTCCCAACCCTATCCATTTACCATGTGAAATAAGCCAAATACTTGCAAAAAATAATGCTACGATAAAGCTTCCTAAAAATTCAAAAAAACTTGGTATATGTGGAAAAAAATTCAATCCATAATCTCTCAAATTAAAAAAAAACATACCAACAAAAGAAAAAGCAATAAATATAAAAACCAATGTGTCTGGAATTATTTTATGTTTTATATCATAAACACAAATAATAAGAAGAATGGAAAAAATTATAACATAATATGCATAAGTAAAAGCAAATATTAAAGTATCTAAATAAAAAAGACTGCTAAATTTCCAAAATAAAGATGCAAAAATAACACCAGAGATGAGTTCAACTAATGGATATTGAATTGATATTTTAGTTTTACAAGTTTTACATCTACCCTTAAGAGCAAAAAAACTAAATATTGGTATAAGTTCATACCAAGAAAGATTATTCTGACAAGACATACAAGAACTTCTACCACCCAATGATCTATCCGTATTGTATCTTAAAATAACAACATTCAAAAAACTACCAATGATAAGTCCTAAAATAAAAAAAATAATAATAATACTGAAAGTCATAATATTAAACACTAATTACAAGAAAACGTACTACCGCTGATGGCTGATCCAGGCGCAGAATTTACTTGTTTTGATTTACCTCCACTGTCTATACACCAAGATTGATTTGCATTACTTTTAAACCCAACTGCAACTGCCCAATTAAGATCAGAATTATAACAAAAAGCTGTACCACTACCTCTTATTTTTGCCTCTGTTATAGCATTAGCTATAGTTTTATCTTTTTGAAACATATTAGCATTAGATCCATCATAAGCAGGACAAACAACTACATTTGAAAAAGGAGTTCCTCCAGAAGGTAAAAATGAATTTCCATTATTAGAATAAAAAAGTTCTGCTACACCCCTCACTGTATTTAAATTAGCCTTAACGCCAGCTTCATTTGCTTTATTTCTAGAATCACTTGACGACGATAAAACAATAGATGCTAAAATAGCAATAATAGCAACAACTACTAATAGTTCAATTAATGTAAAACCTTTCGAAATTCTCAAGGTAAACTCTTTTTTAAAATTTTTCATCTCATTATAAATTTATATTAATTAATAATACACAATTTATTATATCATAAATAAAAAAACAAAAACCACCCTGAGATATATCGAAGGGTGGTTTTTGAAAAAATCTTTAAACTTTTACATAAAACTAACTAGCTACACAAACCAGCCGCGGCAACTCCTGCTTTAGACCATCCACTGTTATCTACACACCATGAACTTGAACCAGTTCCCTTTAGGACAGATGTCGATATTGCCCATTTTTGACCAGTAGAATCAGTACTGCAAGTAACTGTGCTAGTCGATGCTGATTGAGCAACTATTTGGGCCTTAGCGGCTTTTATATTGGTATCGGTAAACATACCCGTTTCACTTCCTGTAGTACAAACAGCTGATGCACCATATGTATTAGCAGTATCATAATAAATTTCAGCCTGAGCTCTAATACCCGACATGTTTGCTTTTACAGCTGCATCTGCGCCTTTTGAACGAGCAGTATTAAGTGACGCCAAAACAACTGAAGCCAAGATACCAATAATAGCGACGACGACCAACAATTCAATTAATGTAAAACCTTTTCTTAAATTCATTTTCATAATTTTTTCTCGCATAGAGCGAAATAATTAACTATCTAATAATTTTATCCGCCTCTGGCGGAAATTTCGACTTATTTTAATAAAAACAAACATTAAACTTTTTCTAAAATATTTACTCTTTTTTTTAAAGAATCAAACTCTTCATATTTTACTCTATTTACAGCTAAATCGTCAATTCTTTTATTATATCATAAAACAAAATAAATTATCCACAATATAAAAAGCTAAAAGCTAAAAGCTAAAAGCTAAAAGCTAACTTATCCCTCCTGCCATATTGTAAATCGGCATCAATATTGAAACTAAAAGTATCCCAACACCTAAGCCCAAAACGATAATCATCACTGGTTCTATCATACCGACCAATGTATCCACTGCAGTATCAACTTCATTTTTATAAAAATTAGATAATGTTTTCAAAATCTGCCCCAATGAACCAGTCTCTTCTCCGACTTTTATCATTTGCACCATAATTCCTGGTATTTGTTCTGGATATTTTTCAAAAGAAGCAGATAAAGATAATCCTGATTTTACTCCATCGGCAACATCTTTTAATATTTGCTTATAAACAAGATTACTTACTACCTCTGATGTTATATCTATAGAACGAATTATGGGAATACCAGAGACAAGCATAGTATCTAAATTGCCGGCTATTCTAGATAAATAAAGTTTTTTATAAAGATTGTTTACTAATGGAAGAGAAAGGCGTATCCTGTCTATATATATCTTACCAGCTTCAGTTCTTGAAAGCCAAAAAAGCCAAAAAACAAAACATATTAATAATATTATAACCAAAAAACCATATTGAACAAAAAAATTAGATAATCCTATTATTATTTTAGTAAATGTCGGAATCTCCTGACCAGATTCTGTAAGAATGGCAGAGAGTTTTGGAATTACAAAAACAAACATCAAAATCATAACTGCAAAAAAGGTAAATATAACAAAAATCGGATATATAAGAGCATTTTTAGTTTTTCTAGTAAGAGAATTCTGACGATCTAAATATTCCGCTAAATTTAAAAAGATTTGATTTAATTTTCCAGTCTCTTCTCCTGCCTTTACCATATTTACATAAAATTCAGAAAATACATCAGGATGTTTTGAAAGTGCGCCAGAGATGGAAACTCCTGCCTCTAAATCATCTCTCACTTGTGTAAGTTTATAACCTAAAAATTTATTCTCTGAATTTGAAGCAAGCATACCAAAAGCTTTAAGTGCCGACACTTGAGCTTCAAATAAAGTCGCGATCTGACGAGAAAGAATCACTATATCCCTCATTGAGACTTTATCAAAAAATGACATAGATAATAAACTTTTATCTATTTTTTCTTCTTTAATTGAAAAAATAATAAATCCCCGTCGTTGAAGTCCACTTATTGCTATATCAACATTAGATGCATCAATTTGTCCTTCTTTATTTATTCCTTTTTCATCTACTGCTTTGTATTTGAATAACATAATAAATCAATTATAAATTATTAATTACGAATTTCAAATTTTTAATTCATAATTCGTAATTTGTAATTTTCGTTATAGCATCCTCTCTAACCCTTTCGGATTAAGAGAATATTGATAAGCACTTTCTATTGAAATTTCCCCTGCTCTAACCAAGTCCAATAATGAATGATTTAAATCAATCATGCCTGAAGACATACCTGTCTCTATCACCACATCTATTTCATGAGTACGATTTTCACGAATTAAATTCGCAACTGCATTATTATTTAATAATAATTCATATGCTGGTATAAGCCCACCAGTTATTCTTGGAATAAGTCGTTGAGAAAAAATACCAAGCAAACTTGAAGCCAATTGTATCCTTATTTGATCTTGTTGATTGCCAGGAAAGGAATCTATAATTCTGTCTATAGTCTGTGAAGCATTATTTGTGTGTAGTGTAGAAAAAACTAAATGTCCTGTTTCCGCTGCAGTGACAGCTGTACCAATGGTCTCCAATGTACGCATTTCACCGATCATAATAACATTGACATCTTCACGAAAAACAGAATTGAGCGCAATATGAAAATCTTTTGTATCAATACCTACTTCTCTTTGATTGATTATAGATTTATTTTGACTATATAAATATTCAATAGGGTCTTCTATGGTTATAATATGGCGAGACTGTTCATTATTAATTAAATTTATCATAGCAGCAATAGTTGTGGATTTTCCTTGACCGACAGGTCCAACAACTAAGAAAAAACCTTGTTTCTTGCGAGCTATTTCTGATAAAACATTTGGCAAACGTAGCTCTGATAAAGATTTTACTTTTGGTATCAATCGAAATGCTATATTGATAAGTCCTTGTTGAAAAAAAGCATTCCCTCGAAGCCGTGCCTCTCCACGAAAATCATAAGAAAAATCTATTTCTTGATTCTCTTTAAATTTATCTATTTTTTCTTTATCTAGTGCTTCTGCTAAAATACCAGCCATATCCTCTTTTGTTAATTCTTTATGTTTTACCAAAAAAATAAGCTCCCCTGCCACGCGGATTATGGGTACTCTTCCTGTATTTAAATGTAAATCTGAGCCATCTTCACGTATTACAATTAAAATAAGTTCTTCAAGTTCTTGTTTATAATTCATATTGATATTTTATTTGTTAAAATTTCTACAACTTGATCAATAACTTCAGCTGGTGTAGAGTTTGCTTTTACAATATACCCTGACACTCCTAAACTATTGCCTCTATCAATATCAGACTGTTGACTTTTGTTTGATAAAATTATTTTGACTGTTTTTTCACACAATTTATCTATACTCATTTTTTCTAATACTTCAAAACCGTCCATCTCTGGCATAATAATATCTATTAAAATCACATCAGGAATAAGACCATCTTTTATTTTTTCTAAAACCTGTATTCCATTCATAGCGGTATAAACTTCAAAATTATGCTGACTGAATTTCAAGGCATACATATCTAAAAGAAAACCATCATCATCAACTATTAAAATTTTCTTTTTTTCTCCTTCCATAATATTCATTATATATAAAATAATAATCAATAACAATAGAACAAAAGTAAATAATTTATACAAATTATACAACAATTAGAAAAACAATACTACGCTTCCTAAAATTATAATCAATATGGAAATTATTTTTGGAAATAAAATTCTTTTTGAAATATTTTCTATTGTAATTTGAGGAAAAAATTTTGTGCAAAATAAAGTTAAAATAAGCAATATCGCGGGCTGAAAATTTCCAACTAAATAAACCATAGCAAGTGGAGCAAGTAAGGTGGCATAATTTGTAAGCATATTGCCAATAGAAGAAATTACCTCACTTGCTAAATTAAGACTAAATATTTTTATTCCACCCCTTTTTATCATTTTGAAAAATTCATAACGATAGCTTGAAATAAAAATAAAAATAAAAATTCCTGATATACTAAGACCAAAATTAACCCAAAAAGATGAGACCCAAAAATCTCCAGCTATTGTAATATATTTGAATATAATTCCAATAACAGCGATTAAAAAACAAGCAGGAATCATATACAATAAAACTTTCCATTTAAAATGAGTTTTTTCTTTATTTGAAAAATCAAAAGACAATAAAATAACTCCAAACAATATAATTAGAGAACCTATTTTTTGAAAAAACAACAAATCCTCTCCTAAAAATAAATATCCAAAAATATAACCAAAAATTGGAATTGTCAGAAATATAGGCACTATATTTGAAATTTTTTCTATTCTAATTGCAAATAAATATAAAATTACCCAAAGTATTGTGAATATCCCGGTTATTGTAAGCAATAATTTATCTAAAAAAGAAATATTAAAGATACCATCTATAAAAAATAGTAGTGGAAATGCTATTATAATGCCAAATAAACTGGAAAAAAGAACAAGCGCTCCCACAGAACTTCGCCTATTATTGGTGTATTTATTAACTAAATATTGATCAAAAAGATTAGCAAGAGCCCAAAGAAAAGGTGCCCCTAAAGCTATGAAAAACCAATTCATAATAATTTATTCATTTTCATTAGTAAAATTATACACTTCGGTAATTGGAATAATACCATCTAGTGCTTTGAGCATTGCATCTTCTTTCATTAAAAACATACCTTTTTTACGAACTATTTTATAAATTTCAGGATACACTGGATTTTTTAATATTACATTTTGCACTTCTTTATCAACTTTAAACATTTCAAAAACAGCGATACGGCCTCTTGTTCCAAAAGGGCATTCAGAAGAAGGAACTGTTTCATACATTTCATTTTTTAATAAAATATCTTTCTTAAATTCATCTGGTAAATCTTTCATCTGCTCTTCAATTTGTATTTTAATACTAGGATCCATTGGAACAAGTTTTCTCGATGAAATACAAGTAAGTCGAGCTAATCTCTGAGCCACAGAAAGAATAATAGTAGGAGCTATCAGATATGGATCCACACCCATATCAATAAGACGAGGAATAGCGCCTATTGCATTATTTGTGTGTAAAGTAGAAAGCACAAGATGACCTGTCAACGCTGCTTGTATTGCAAGCTGAGCTGTTTCTTTATCTCGAATTTCTCCAACCATTATTATGTCTGGATCTTGACGCAGTATGGAACGAAGACCTGATGAGAAACTATAACCTATCTCAGGCATAACTTGAGATTGATTTATATCAGGCATATGATATTCCACTGGATCTTCTAATGTAACAATATTACTTTTTTCTTTATCCAATTCATTCATTATTGAATACATAGTGGTTGACTTTCCAGAACCAGTAGGTCCTGTAATTAAAATAAGGCCATATGGTTTTTTAATTGCTTCTCTTAATAAAGTAATATTATTTTTTGACAATCCTAATTGTTCAAAAGTTCTAATTCCTTTTTCAGAATCGAGTAATCGTATGGCAACTTTCTCACCATAATACCCAGGCATAGTAGAAACTCTAAAATCAACCTTGCGTCCATCGACTATAGTACTAAATGATCCGTCTTGAGGTTTTCTTTTTTCATCTAAACGTAATTTAGACAGAATTTTTATTCGCGCTACGATACCACTATGCACATTGACAGGCAACATAATGGTAGTATGCAATATTCCATCTACACGATAACGTACTTTTATTTTTTCTCCCCCATGTTCTATATGTATATCTGAAGCATTTCCTTCTATTGCATTTTTTAAAATAACTGCAACGATTTTAATAATTGGAGCATCTTCCACTATTTTAGATTCTTGATTTATTTCTTTTTTAATTTTTTCTTTATTTAATTCATCTTTTAAATTCATTCCAACATCAGTAATATTTTGTTCTTCATCTAATCGATCTAATTCTTCCCCTACCTCTATTGATATACCACCATAACTATCCATCACTTCTTCGTAATCACTTTTAGTAATAAGAAAAAGTTTAAAAGGAACATCTAATTTAGTAGATATAAATTGAAGAACATCAGTTCTTTGTATATCTTCTGGATCAGTTATGCCAATCTCCAATACGCCATCTTTTAATCCAAATGGAACAAAATGATAATGTCTCGCTGCATCTTCTGGAATATATTTAAGAACTTTAAAAGAGGTCTCTTTGGTATTTACTTTCTTAATAGGTATATTGAAATACTCTCCTTTTATAACAAGGATGTCTTCATCCGAAATACCCATCTCTTTCAAGACTTCTTCAACATCACCTTTGTATTTTTCTTGCGCAAGGTTGTTGATTTCTTCTATTTGGCTTTCATTAATTAACCCTTTTTTTACTAATTCTTTTAAAAAACTCATCCTATTAGAAATTTATATTAATTAATAATACTCAATCTATTATAGCTCATTTTCAAAATTTTAGTTATTTCTAACAGGACTCATAATTTTTATTCATTATCCTGTGGTAGTTTTTGAGTATTTAAATCCAATATATCACTAGTTTCAGGTGTGTTAAATTCAGAACCAATTGGTGCAAAAGGATTTGGTCTTCCCTCCTTACTCTCTAATTCCAATACAATACTAGAATCATGTAAAGAAAAAAAAGCAATATCAGAAAAAATAGAATCGTCTAATTTTATATTTTCAACACTTAAAAGCAAAGTTAAAAATTCACTAGCGAGTCGAGACTCCTCTTTTGGTTTACTATTTGTATTAGATGATTTGCTTGTGGATGGACTATTATTAGAACTTACCAAATTATCTTCTTTTATTTTCTTTTTAAAAAAGAAAAAAGCTACTGCAATTACAATTATTGCTATAGTGATAAAGATTATTATATTTTTTATTTTTACTTTCATTTTAATTTTTTAACCAATAAGTTCTAATTTTAAAATTATATCTATAATATTCAGTTGAAGATTTTGTAATAGACACACTTGCTGAGGAAAATTCTATTGAAGCTATATCTACAATTCTCAAATTACTTTCCAAATCTTCAATAAATCTAAAGAAATTTTCATAACTACCTTCTGTTGAAAATTCCAAATCCCACATTCCATAATCTTTATTTGTAAATTTATTGTCCCCCGCTACACCCTGTATTTCACTTGCCCCAGTTTTACTTTTTGAATCTATATTATATTTAACATCTTTTAAAACCATATCATAAAGTAATGCAACCTCTCCTATCTCAATAATAAGACGTATGTTGTCAACATTGTTGGGTAGAAGTTTTTCAAGTTTATTTAAATCTTCTAAACTTAAAGAATTATTTTTCTTTGTTAATTTATCACGTTCCCTCCTTAATGCTGTGGCATTATCAAGTGCCGTATTATAAGAAGTTACTTTTGCTTGTAGAGAAATAACTTCCTTATGAATAGGATTAACAAAAGTAAAAAATCCTGCAAATGCTATTCCTATTAAAATGATTGGTATTATAAATCTAAACATAATTAATTATTTATCTCTTTTTAAAAACTTCTATATCAAATATTGATTATAATAAATCTCTCTTACATTTTATATTTTAAATTTTTATTTGTTGATTTTTTGTCTTAAGAATTTCTTTATAATTTACCAAAACTGGATCAACTGAAAATTCTAAATCAAATAAAACATTTCCTTTTGAATCCAAACTAAGGTTTGAAAAAACAGGATCAATCAAATTTTTATTTTTAGCAAAAATCTCAGCTTGAGTAGCTATGGCTCTGTAACCCAATGTAAAACTTATTGTCTGGCCACTTAATTTAACAAAAACTTTTGGATTATTACCAGGGCCAATTTCATAATTAAAATTAGTATAACGAATAGTTTTCATTGTTAATTCACTTAATATTTTAAAAATAGGAGAGATTGCAATGTGATTAGAAAGAATTTCATTCGATGCCCGCAAACGTTTGTCTAATATTTGGAGTTCTGCTATTTTAGCAGGTTCAAAACTATTTTTTGCAGTAAATAAACTTTCTTCTAAACTTACTATCTTTTTAGTCAAAACTTCTTTATAAAAATAAAAACCTCCAAAAGATAATATAGTACCAAAAAAAATAACAGAAGCGATAACCATTAAAAAACCAATAGGTCGTGAAATTTTTATTTTTTCACTGATTATTGGCTTTTTAGGTATAAATGATGTTTGAAAATTTTGATCCATACTATTTTTAATTATAAATTAGAAATTACGAATTATCAATTATCTAAATACTTCTTAATTTATTTTATTGTAATTTTCTCAAAGCAAGACCTATAGCAACAGCAAATTCTGGACCTGTC
>JBBUAC010000003.1:0-4730 GCA_038061035.1 Patescibacteria group bacterium | reverse complement strand
TTATTGTAATTTTCTCAAAGCAAGACCTATAGCAACAGCAAATTCTGGACCTGTCGTATCTAAAACTTTATCCAAGAAAACTGGTGCATCTATTTTAGAAAAAGGACGGCCTATCTCTATGTCTGCTCGAAAATTATTTACTGCTACTTCTTTTAATCCTTTCAAAAGACATCCACCACCTGAAAATATAATCTTACTTACAGTTCTGTTATATTTTTTCTCATATGCTAATAATACATTATTGGTTTCAGAAAAGATATAATCTAAATGACTTTTAATAATATTATTTAAATCTTTTTCTGTTTTATTATCAAAAAGACCAAATTCTTTTTTTAATTCTTCTGCTTTAAGAAATGGAATGTCTAAAGATTTTGCTATAGCATCTGTTATATCTGCCCCACCACGATTTACAGTATGGTAATTTTTAATTATACCAAATTCAACAATAGAAAGTTTTGTTCGTGATGCACCAAAATCAATTAAAAGCACTGGAGAAAGTTCGTGTTCAAAATTCGCTCTTACTGAAGCAAAAATTTCTACTTCAAAAAATCCTGCATCCAAGCTACAACCTGAAACAACAGAATGCAATTTAGAGATAGCATCATTTTGAACAGCCACGACTAATACTTCCGTTTTTTCAACAGGTAGAGATATTGAATCAGGATTATTTATTTCTTCATAAGATTGTTCTTTTTTAGGTAAAATAAAATAATCGAGAGTTACTTCAGTAATGGGCACTGGAATATATTTACGAGCTTCAATTGAAACGATAGAATCAATCTTTTTATTTATATCTACTTGAGGTGGAAGATCAATTATAAAAACAAGTCCAGATTGCATTGGAATAGAAAAAGCTGAAAACCTAGTACTTACACCGGACTGTTTTAAAACTTCTTTTAATGCTTCTATGATTTTTTCAATTGGAAGATTTGTAACATGTCCTATTTCAGTATCAGCATAAGGCCCAAGTGATATAGCACCATAAGTTTCAAGCACAGCTTTTCCTCCTCTTTTTTTTATTTCTACTACCTTTATAGAAGAAGAGCCAATATCTATGCCTACAGCAGTATCTTTATCTCCTTTTGATAAAAAAGTAGAAAGAGAGCCAAAAAAATTTTTCAACGGATTATCCATATGTTTATGATAAAATTATACCATAATGAATATATTAAACACTATACTAGATATAGTATTCCCTGTTAATTGTATTTTCTGTAAAAAAAGAGGGGAAGATTTTTGTATAGACTGCATTAATTCAGCAAAAGATGCAGAACGTGAAAGTGCAAAATGGATATTCCCTTTATATGATTATCGTCACCCGCCTATCAAAAAAGCATTATGGTTTTTAAAATATAATAAAAAAAAGAAGATAGCAAGTATTTTCGCTAAAATTATGTATCATATTATTTTAGAAGAATTGAGTGATTTAAGTATTATGGAGAATTTTAAAAATCCAATATTGATACCAATACCACTCACTAAAAAAAGACAAAGAGAGCGTGGATATAATCAAGCAGAATTAATAGCAAAAAAATTAATAGAATTAGATGATAACGAAAATTTTATATTGAAAAATGATATTTTAATAAAAAATAAAGAAACAATTCACCAAGCAAATATAAAAAATAGGAATATTAGATTGAAAAATTTAATTGGATCATTTATTGTCAAAAACAAAGAAGAAATAAAAAATAGAAATATTATTCTGATAGATGACATTACGACAACTGGAGCCACATTAAATGAAGCAAGAAAAACTCTCAAAAAAGCTGGAGCAAAAAAAATCGTAGCTTTTACTGTCGCACATTAATTTTTTTTATGAGATAATATATAATATGCTAATCAAACAAAGAAAAAAATGGAAAATTTTGCATTATCTTTTAATTATCATAATTCCAGGTTATGTATTTGTAGCATATTTCAATCGTATTCCTGAAAGGAAAATTATTCCAAATGAAAATGCAATACTCTCGCCTGCTCACGGAAAAATTATTCATATTCAAAAAGTGGACTCTTCTCTTATTACATTTTTTAAAAAAGAAATTGAAAATTCTCTTACAATTACAAATATCCCACCACCTTATCATATTGTCGTAATTGAAATGAATTTAAAAAATATTCATGCTCAAAGAGCACCGATTAGTGGAGAAGTTATTTTTCAAGAACATATGGAAGGAAAACATTTAAATGCTCTAAAATCTACAGAAAAAAATAATCTTGCGAATCTTAATGAGAAAAATCTTATCGTCTTTAAAAACGAAAAAATAGCAATAGGTGTGATACAAGTTGCAGGAAAAGCAGCTCGTAGAATAAGAAGTTATGTAATGCCAGGTTCTATTTTAGAAAAAGGACAAGTCTATGGACGTATTCTTTTGGGTTCACAAGTTGTTGTAATTATCCCTGCAAATATAACACTAAATGTCGCCACTGGTGACAAAGTAATAGATGGTGAAACTATATTAGGAGAATATTAATCTTGCAAATTATAAAATCCATAAAATACAACTTTTTGAAGGGGTTTTGCGAGCGGCGGCGAGCAAACTTCAGAATTTTTTAAGCTTAAAAAAATTCGTACCGAAAAAAAGTTTGTAATTTATGGATTTCTTAATTCACCATATCTAGATTACAACTTGCGCACAATGTGAACAACGTTTTGCATTGATAGAAATCTCGCTCATACATTCTTTACATTTTTTTGTAGTAGGATCAGCTGGTGGTTCTTTACGAGAACGTGTAATGAGCATATTCATCGGTTTGACAACAAAGAAAAAAATAGCTGATGCGACTAAAATAAATGATATAAGGGCATTTATAAAATGACCATACATAAACTTACTACCATTTATTGTAAACGATAGTCCTCCAAAATCAGGAACTTTCGCTATCGCTGATATAAGTGGAGTAAGAAAATCAGACACGAGTGCAGTAACTACAGTACCAAAAGCAGCACCGATTACGACACCAACTGCAAGATCAACTACATTTCCTCGTAATAAGAATTGTTTAAATTCTTTTATCATAAAAATAAATATTTAGACTAATAATTAATTTAATTATAGCATAAAAATTAATTTTTAAAAATATAAATAATTTCTAGACTTCCAGACGTCGGATGTCTGGAAACATTGCGGAGCCGGCGAGATTCGGTCACGAGTATTTTTCTTCTGAAAAATCTCTCGACCCCGCCTCGGACTCGCCAGTCCTGCGGCTTTCTCATCTCTCGTTCTCGTGCAATGATAATCTATTCGGACAGATAACATCTGTCCTTATAGATCATTGCGGAGACGGCGAGATTCGAACTCGCGAGGGGTTTTGAAGCCCCTACCTCTTTAGCAAAGAGGTACGTTAGACCACTCTGACACGTCTCCTTTAAAACATAAATACTTTACCATATTTTTATGATTTTTCCATAATATGCTATATTAAAAACAAAGAATTTACGGAGAGATGGGTGAGTGGTTTAAACCAACAGTTTACTAAACTGTCGTCCCTTTAAAAGGACCGCGAGTTCGAATCTCGCTCTCTCCGCAAAACATTGCTATAATATTAAAGTGACATCAAATATTAAAAATATAGAAATAGAAAATGAAAAATTAAAACAACTTTATTCTGCAAAATCAGATATTGTTTCTATTAGTTCACATCAAATTAGAACTTCGCTTTCTGCTTTAAAATGGATTATCAAAATGTTTCTAGATGGAGATTTGGGTAAGCTGACTATTGAACAAGAAAATTTAATGAAAAAAGCATATGAAAGTAATGATAGGGCATTGAATACAGTAAGCGAACTTCTTATTATGAATAAAAGTGAGAATATATTAGAAAAAAAATATGTATTCTCAAAAATAAATATATTGGAATTAATTGAAAGTACTATTTTTGATTTATCCGGAGAAGCTCATAATAAAAAAGTAGAAATTATATTCCTAAAACCCGAAATAAAAATCTATGAAGTAAATGTTGATAAAGAAAAAATGAGAATAGCTCTACAAAATCTATTGGATAATGCTATAAAATATAGCAATACAGACAGCAAGGTTTTTGTAACACTTAAAAAAACAAACGATATGCTTCAAGTTTCTGTAAAAGATACTGGAATTATAATTTCAGAAGAAAGTAAAAATAAAATCTTCAAAAAATTCTATAGAGCTCCAGAAGCAGAAAATAAAGAAATGATTGGTTCAGGTATTGGCTTATTTACTACTAAAAAAATAATAGAAGGTAATGGTGGTAAAATATGGTTTGAAAGTTTAGAAAATGATGGTACTACATTTTTTTTCACAATCCCCATTTTAAAAAATAAGTAGTTGCATGCAAATTGAAAAGTAGTACACTATTATATATAATATAAATATATGTCTAAAGTAATACTTATAATAGAAGATGATGATTTTCTTCAAGGGTTAGAAGCCACAAAACTTAGAAAAGAAGGTTATGAAGTTTTGACTGCTTCAGATAGCGTTGAAGCTTTTAAAAAAATAAATAATGAGAGTAAGATCGATCTGATTTTGCTTGATTTATTATTACCTGATGTAAATGGTTTTACTATATTGAAAAAAATTAAAGGTATTGAAAATCTAAAAAATATACCTGTTATTATATTCTCAAATTTGTCTGAAGAAAAAGATATAGAAGAAGCAAAGAAATTAGGCGTAAGTGACTTTATGGTAAAATCTAATTTCACATTAGATGAACTTGCTCAAAAAATCAAAGCTTTGATTCCATAATAA
>JBBUAC010000002.1:21220-26870 GCA_038061035.1 Patescibacteria group bacterium | reverse complement strand
TATGCTTTTTTCTTTATTTAAAATCATTGTGCCCACTGCTCTCGCCTTTTTTCTTGGATTTTTATTTACTCCACTTGCAACACACTTTTTTTACAAATATAAAATGTGGAAAAGATATTCCAGAAATGAAAATGCAGGAGCAACTGATTTTTTAAAAATTCATAATGAAAAAGAAGAATTAAAAACTCCAAGAATAGGTGGAATAATAATTTGGATTACAGTCACTTTCGTAATTTTTATTTTTTATTTAGGATCAATTTTATTTCCTTCTCCGCAGGCTGAAAAATTAAATTTTTTAAGTAGAAATCAAACACTAATACCTTTTTTTACTTTACTTTTGGGTTCATTGCTTGGACTATGGGATGATCTAATCCAAATATATGGAAATGGTAAATGGGCTCATGACCACTCTTCTTGGCGTAATTGGAAAATATTTTTAGTAACTCTGATATCTCTTTTTATAGGAATTTGGTTTTTTTATAAATTAGGAATGACATCCGTATATTTTCCTTTTTATGGAGAAATATTTTTAGGGATTTTGATTATTCCATTTTTTATATTAGTATCGCTAGCTACTTTTTCAGGAGGTGTGATAGATGGCATAGA
This sequence comes from Patescibacteria group bacterium, assembly GCA_038061035.1. GTDB lineage: Bacteria > Patescibacteriota > Minisyncoccia > Phycocordibacterales > UBA9973 > UBA9973. The sequence goes on along the minus strand of JBBUAC010000002.1, from coordinate 26,264 downwards.
TGGACTCTCAGGTGGAGTTTTTGCTTCTATTTTTGCAGCATATGGAGTGATAGCATATACAAATAATCAAATAGACTTAGCTGCTTTCTCTGGAGTATTGACAGGTGCAACATTAGCTTTTCTTTGGTTTAATATTCCTCCTGCAAGATTTTATATGGGAGAAACTGGTATTATGGGACTTTCTATTACTTTAGCCACACTTGCTTTTTTAACTAATTCTATATTTATTCTTCCTATTGTAGCAATGCCACTTGTAGCGACTTCAGCATCAGTTATTTTACAAATTATTTCTAAAAAATTAAGAAATGGTAAAAAAATTTTTAAATTAGCGCCACTGCATCATCATTTTGAAGCATTAGGTTGGCCAAGTTATAAAGTGACTATGCGTTATTGGATTCTTTCAATAATTTTTGCAATTATCGGAGTTATTTTGAAAATTATAAGTTGATGAAAATATCGATATATGCAAGAGAAAAAAATAGATAAATTTTTTTTAACGATAGTGTTAATACTACTATTTTTTGGAATAGCTATGTTTGTTTCTGCATCTTTAGGAATTTTTGCTAAAAATAGACAAATTTTTTATGGAGTATTATTCAGCCAACTAATTTTGGGTTTGGGTTTGGGACTTATTGGTATGTATATTACACTTAAGATAGATTATAAATTTTGGCGTAAATATGCTTTTTTTATTTTTTTAGGATCTATTGTATTAACAGCTTTAGTTTTTATTCCTTCTTTAGGTAAAGCTCACGGTGGAGCGTTGAGATGGATAGACATAGGTCCTATTTCATTTCAACCAGCAGAAATTTTAAAATTTGGTTTTATTATTTATTTTGCAGCATGGTTATCTTGGGCAAAAAATAAAGTACAAGATATTAAGTTTGGTATTTTACCTCTTTTTGTGATGCTCGGTATTATAGCTCTTGTATTGTTAAAACAACCAGACACTAAAAGTTTTATTTTAATCACAGTGACGGGTGTGTCTATGCTTTTTATTTCTGGAGTTCCTATGAAATATGTTTTAGGATTTTCTACAATAGCCATCATTTCATTTGGGGCATTAGTTTACTTCACTCCTTATTTACAAGAAAGAATAAAAACTTTTATAGATCCATCTATTGACCCTCGAGGTTCATCTTTTCAAGTACGTCAATCTCAAATAGCATTGGGCTCGGGTTCTGTGTTGGGAAGAGGTTATGGTAAAAGTGTTCAGAAATTTACTTATTTACCAGAACCACAAGGAGATTCTATATTTGCTGTTTTGGGGGAAGAACTTGGTTTTGTTGGTTCTGTAATGACAATATTGCTTTATTCTATTTTCACATTGAGGGGACTTCGCATTGCAAATAATTCCCCAAATTTATTTAGTAGACTTTTAGTCTTTGGGATTGTTATACTGATAACAGCGCAATCATTTTTACATATAGCTTCAGTTATTGGAGTTTTTCCTTTGACAGGAGTACCGCTTCCTTTTATGAGCCATGGCGGAACTTCACTTATGATATATCTTATTGCTATAGGTATAGTGCTTCAAATATCAAAATATCAAACAAAAACATCTTAAGACATTATAAAAATTTATGAAAAAAGTATTAGTTTATAAAGATGAGATAAGAAAATTAACTAAAAATGTTCCTGCTACCTTGGTAGACTTTAATCTGTCACGGGATATTGCAAGAACACCTACACAAGCATCATCAAATTTTATTACTAATAAAGAACAAGGAGATTGGGCTGAAAATCTTGTAACAAGAGCAATCAATAAGACTTCAAAAAACTATGTTACAATAAAATATGGTAAATCTGATGACTTAGTTGCTGGACAAGATGGCTTTGATACATTTTACCAAGACTTTCAAAGCGAACTTGACACGATTGGGAAAAGACCTGACTTGCTAATTTTCAAAAAAGCCGATTTTGATACAAAATTAGGTTTTGATATTAGTCGTATTCCTCATAGCGAAATTACTGCATATGTAAAAAAAGCTGTTGCTGGTATTGAAGTACGGTCAAGTGCCTTCTTAATTGACCGATATGAAGCAGCGATGCAAATCAAAACAGAAAAATTTACTCAAATTGCACTTGAAACAAGAGACAAAATATTAATAAAATATTTGGATGTTTTAGAACATCCTTCAAAAGAAAGCTACATTCAAATATTAAAGGGAATTACAGAAACCACTTTAAGTATAACTGACTTTAGGGTACCAAGTTGGAGTTCATCCGAACGGTTAGTAGAAGTTAAAGATTTATTCAGAAAACTTAAAAGCGCAATAAAAGAAATACAGAAAAGAAATTATCTTTCAATTACTCCGAAAGTTGAAGATATAAAAGTTGTTTATAAATGGATTGAATCTTTCAATATCCCACATTATTACTTTCAAGTCTTTTTCGATAAGGTATATGGTATTTCGTTTGAGCAAATTCTTACAATAATTTCCAATCCAGATAATGAAGATGTAATATTTTCAGTAGAGACTGATACCAAAAATCAGAATGAAACTACTATAAAAATTAACTCTAAAAGTGGTATTCCAATAGCTCAGAAAGTTGATGAACCCAAACATGAAAGTGTTCGTAAGGAAATGCAAAGAGGACAACTTTTGTTTTATGTAACATTTAAGGGTGGTACAGCATACTTAGATATAACTAATTTATGCAAAATATTAGAAATAAATGAAAAAGAATTTTAATGGAAGATATTAAAATAGAAAAATTTACGGTATATGATATTGAAAGTGAATATTCTAAATTCACATCTATTGACCATAGAAAGAAATTTGCTCAATTTTTTACTCCTTTTTCTATTGCAGATTTAATGGCAAAATGGCTAGTTGGAAACAAGGAATTAGAAACTGTTTTAGAACCTGCATTTGGACTTGGAGTATTGTCAAGGGCATTATTAAATTATAACGAAAATCTAAAAATAAAGGGGTTTGAGATCGACAAAAATATTTTTGAAAAAGCAAATTCTTTTTTTAAAGAAAATAAAAATATATCTATTCACCTAGAAGATTACATGTATAATGATTGGAATAATAAATACGATGGCATTATTTGCAATCCACCCTATTTTAAATTTCACGATTACGATAACAAGAATATTTTAAAAGAAATGGAAAACAGAATTTCCTGTAAACTTAATGGTTTCACAAATCTTTATACATTATTTCTTTTAAAATCTATTTATCAATTGAATAAAAATGGCAGAGCTGCTTACATAATACCTTCTGAGTTTCTTAATTCAGATTACGGGAAACTAGTTAAGTCATATTTAATCAAAAGTAAAACATTGCGTCATATAATTGTAATTAACTTTAAAGAGAATGTTTTTAATGATGCCTTGACAACTGCTTCTATAATACTTTGTGCTAATGACAACAAATCAAATAAAGTGCAATTTAGTAATGTCAGTGATATTACTGATTTAGCGAACATTGAAAACATCATCAAAAGTTATCCAAATTATCTGACCAAAGAACAAACAGTAGAATTTGAGAATCTTGATCCAGAAATAAAATGGCGTGCATATTATCAAGAACAAAACGCACTTAAATACAAACATTTAATCTCATTTACAAATTATGGTAAAGTTGTTCGTGGAATAGCTACTGGCGCAAATGATTACTTTACTTTTAATTCTTCAAAGGTAAAAAAATTTGGAATAGCAGAAAAATATTTGCTCCCTTGTATTTGTAAAGCAATTGATTCCAAAAAATCTTTTTTCACAAAAGATGATTTTCAAGAACTTAAAACGAACAATAAATCAATTTTTCTTTTAAATGCAATAAATCCAGATGATAATGTTAATAAATATTTAGCAATTGGAGAAGAACAAGAAATAAATAAGAAATTCCTTACTGCAAGTAGAAACCCTTGGTATTCTTTAGAAAACAGACTCCCATCTCCAATTTGGGTTTCTGTTTTCAATCGCAACGGGCTTCGTTTTATTAGAAATGAAGCCAAGATATCTAACTTGACAACTTTTCATTGTATTTATCTAAATATGTTTTCTATACCTAAAACAGATTTGTTTTTTGCTTATTTACTTACAGATGTATCTAGGCAAATTTTTGACGATAATAGACGAGAATATGGAAATGGTTTAAAAAAATTTGAACCAAATGACATTAATAAATCTAAAATTTTAGATTTGGGGTATCTGAGCATAGATATGGAAATAAAAATATTAAAATATTATAATTTATATAGACAGTCAGTGATAGAAAACAATCCAGATGAAAGTTTTGTTTATAAAATTAACGATATTTTTATTAAACATTACACATAATATTAGAAATTAATTAAGATAAACTAATCAAATGAATCCAGAAACAAGATCTTGTCAAAATTGTAAAAATGATTTCATCATCGAGCCTGAAGATTTTTCTTTTTATGAAAAAATAAAAGTCCCTCCGCCGACTTTTTGCCCGGAGTGTCGGATGATAAGACGTCTACTTTTTAGAAATGAACGTACATGGTATCGAAGGAAATGCGACGCTACTGGTAAAGCCATACTTTCTATGTATGCACCCGATAAAATTTATAAGGTTTATGCAGAAGACTATTGGAAAAGTGATGCATGGGAACCACTTGAGTATGCGAAAGATTATGATTTCTCAAAGAATTTTTTCGAGCAATTTCGTATTCTCTTTGAAGAAATTCCACACCCAAACATGATTCAAAAAAATAATGTAAATAGTGAATATACAAACCATACTTTGAACCTAAAAAATTGTTATTTTTGTGTAAGTACGGACACAGCAGAAAATGGTATGTATCTTTTTAATGGTATTATTCGAACAAAAAATTGTATGGACATGCATCTGTCTAACGATTGTGAGTTTTGTTATGAATTAATAGATTCTTCTAAATCAAAAGTACCGCAAATTATTGAAAATATGCGCACTTCAGGAGAATATGGAGAATTTTTCCCACCTGGTTTATCTCCATTTAGTTATAATGAAACAATAGCACAAGATTATTTCACATCAGACAAAGACAGTGTTTTAAGAAAAGGTTTTACATGGAAAGATCCAGA
>JBBUAC010000002.1:9032-21120 GCA_038061035.1 Patescibacteria group bacterium | reverse complement strand
GTTTATTAGTGTATAATTATATTCATGGATAAAGATTTTGATAAATGGAATAAAATGAAAAAAGAAGTAAATTCTTTACAAAAAGTATCACAATTTACTGAACGCGAAATATGATAGTTTTTACCTCCGCCGAAGCGGAGTCGTGCCGAATGGCAATTTGTACCCACATTATAACAAATACACCAACCATGTCAAATTTTTATCAGATTAAAGCAATTACAAATATTATGTCAAATAAATTAATTATATGAAAATAGTATTTACAGGAGGAGGAACAGGGGGTCATTTTTATCCTATTATTGCTGTTGCTGAAAGGGTAAATCAAATAATTGATGATGAAAGCATAATAGGAGCAAAACTTTATTATCTTTCTGATAATCCTTATGACAAAGAGGCTCTTTTTGAAAATAGTCTTACATATCAAGAAATAAATGCTGGAAAAATGCGAACTTATTTTTCATTAAGAAATTTTTTTGATTTATTTAAAACTTTTTTTGGTATGATAAGTGCCTTATTTAAGGTATTTTTAATTTATCCAGATGTTGTTTTTGGTAAAGGAGGTTATGCTAGTTTTCCTACTTTATTAGCAGCTAAAATTTTACATATTCCAGTACTCATACATGAGTCTGATTCTGCTCCAGGTAGGGTAAATAAATGGGCTGGAAAATTTGCAAAAAAAATCGCGATTTCTTTTAATGAAGCGGGAGCACATTTTCCTATAAAAAATGTCGCGTGGACAGGGCACCCGATAAGAAAAGAAATAGAACAAAATGAAACAAAAGAAAAAGCATTAAACTATTTTAAATTAAAAGAAGATGTGCCTATCGTTTTTGTTTTAGGAGGTTCTCAAGGTGCGGAGATTATTAACAATACAATATTAGATGCATTACCCAAATTAGTTGAAAATTATCAGATTATTCATCAAACTGGTATTAAGAATTTTAAAATAGTTAAAACACAAGCTGATATAATTTTAGAAAATAGTAAAAATAAAAATAGATATATACCTATTGCTTTTTTAAATCCATTGGCAATGAAGATGGCTGCAGGGGCGGCGGACATAGTGGTTTCGAGAGCTGGTTCTACTTTATTTGAAATAGCATGTTGGGGAATACCTTCTATTTTGGTTCCATTTACAAATTCAAATGCTGATCATTCAAAAAAGAATGCTTTCAATTATGCTCGTGCTGGAGCTTGTAGTGTAATAGAAGAAATGAATATGACAGGAAATATTTTATTTTCTGAAATAAATAGAATAGTGAAAGATAAAAAAACTTGGAATATTATGGCACATAATGCAAAAGCATTTCATAAACCAAATGCCGCAACGAAGATAGCTCGTGAGCTTGTAGATATCGCACTAGAACACGAAAGAAGATAATTTTTAAAACTGCATTAAACGAAATCTAACACAGTTTTAATTTTTTGCAAAATATTATAAAATATATGATATAATATAAATATGACTTATAATTTTTCAGATTTTAAAAATGAGACAAAAAAAATATCTGATTTTTTGTCAAAAGAATATGGCCAATTAAACATTGGTAGAGCATCACCTATGATATTAGACGGTATTTCTATAGAATCATATGGTTCTATGACTTCACTAAAAAATGTGGCATCTATTTCTATAGAAGATCCTAAAACAATACGAATTGCTCCATGGGACAAGAATCATATAAAAGTAATTGAAAAAGCTATAATAGTTTCCAATTTAGGTTTGTCGGTGGCAACAGATGATACTGGTATGAGAGTTATCTTTCCGCAACTTACAACAGAGACTAGGCAAAAATTAGTAAAACTTTTGAAAGAGAAATTAGAAGAGTCCAGAATTGCAGTACGACAAGAAAGAGAAAAAACTTGGGACTATATTCAAGAATTAGAAAAAGAAGGCAATATAACAGAAGATGAAAAGTTTAGAGCAAAAGAAGATTTACAAAAAATAATAGATGAGGTAAATAATAATTTGGAGGCAATTTTTGAAAAGAAAGAAAAAGAAGTATTAAATTAAAAATTAAAAATTACGAATTAAAAATTGAATATAATAATCTTTTTTATAATTTTACTTGTTTTGGTTTTAATTCACGAAGCGGGACATTTTTTTACCGCTAGATATTTTGGTATTAGAGTAGATGAATTTGGTTTTGGTTTCCCTCCAAAAATTTTTAGTATAAAAAGAGGGGAGACAGAATATAGTTTTAATTTATTACCTATTGGTGGCTTTGTCAGAATTTTTGGTGAAAGTCCAGACGAAGAAAGTATCAATGGAAAAGATGCTGATAAAAGCTTAATAAATAAACCTAAATACCAACAAGCCTTAGTTCTTTTTGCAGGAGTATTTGCAAATTTTATATTAGCTTCTATTTTATTTTCTATTGTATTTTTTATGGGCTCTCCTTTAGCTACAGACAGTATTCCTTTATCTGCCAAAACAAATATGAATGAAAAATTGGTTGTTTTAAGTACATTAAAAGACGGACCAGCTGACAAAGCAGGACTTAAGGCAGGGGATATCATTTTGGGGGCAGAGACAGAAGAAGAGAAACTTATAAAACCAAGTTTTGAAGAATTTATTAATTTTTCAAATAAACCAGGAGAAGTTATTCAAATTTCTTTTCTTCGAAATAATAAAGAGAATTCTTTAACAGTTATTCCAGAAGAAAATATTTCACTAGGGCGAGCTTTTATAGGAATTTCACCCGGAGTTTTAATCTCAGGAGAGTTTAGTTTACTTCAATCCATAAAATATGGTTTTGAAACGAGTGTACTCACTGCAAAAGATACCATATATTCTTTTGCTAAATTATTTGGAGGTAACGAAGAAGCAAAAAAGGTTGCTGATTCTGTAATAGGACCAGTTGGTTTGGTCAAAGTAACTGGAATTGTTTCAGATATAGGCATAGGATATCTCTTATCTTTTATGGCTCTTATTTCAATAAGTTTAGCTGTCATAAATTTACTTCCTTTTCCAGCATTAGATGGTGGACGATTGTTTTTCTTGATAATTGAAAAAATAAAAGGATCACGTATAAATCCTAAAATAGCAAATAGTATAAATTCTATCGGTTTTATTATTCTTATTTTATTAATGCTTGTTGTTACTTATAAAGATATTTTGCAATTAATTTAAATTTTATTTACTTTTTGTCCTTCTGTATTATCTTTTATTTCATAACCTAAAGAATTTATTTTTAGACGTATTTCATCTGCTTTTTTAAAATCTTTATTCTCTCGTGCATTTTCACGTTCTTTCAATAAAACAATTATCTCTTGTGGTATTTCTTCTTTTTTAAAATCTTCAAAACCAAGTCCAAATACTTTATTAAAGTCTATTATAGTAGCCTTTTTATCTTTATTGGAAATATTGTCATCTTTTATCAAAATCCAAAGTAAAGACAATGCTCTCGGTGTGTCTAAGTCGTCTTGTATGTGTTTTTTGAATTTTTCTTGATACTCTTTGTTTACATTACCTACCTCTTCACCCAAATCCTCGTATAGCATAAACAAACGTTTTAAGGCTATTTCAGCACCCTCTAGTGCCTCCCAGACGAAGTTTACTCTAGTTCTGTAATTTGCCATCAAAAGCCAAAATCTATATACAATAACGTTAAAATTGTGAGATCTTAAATCTTTTAGGGTATAAAAATTTTGTTCTGATTTTGCCATTTTTTTATGGTCAACTAGCACCCACTCATTATGCATCCAATATTTTACAAATTGTTTTCCTGTAACTCCTTCTGATTGTGCACGTTCATTTTCATGATGGGGAAATATATTGTCTATTCCACCAGTATGAATGTCTATTTGTTTACCTAAATTTGCCATAGACATTGCGGAGCATTCTATGTGCCAGCCAGGGCGTCCTTTGCCTAGGGATGTGTCCCAAAAAACTTCTCCGTCTTTATCCTCCCACATTTTCCAAAGAGCAAAATCTTGTATATTATCTTTTTCGTATTCATCTGTTTTAATTCTACCGTATTTTTGTGGCGTTAAGCTCGTAGTTTCTTTTTGATTATCTATTTCTAGATGTGCTAATTTACCATAAGATTCAAATTTTTTGATATTAAAATAAATACTTCCGTCAGAGCTTTTATAAGCCAAATCTTTTTTTAGAAGTTTTTCTATTAACTCTACCATTTCTTTTATATAATCCGTTGCTTTTGTGAATACAGTAGGCTCTAAAATATTAAGAGATTTTATATCTTTAAAAAATTCTTGACTGTAAAATTCTGTAAATTCTTTTAAACTCTTGCCTTCTTTTTGTGAATTAAAAATAGTTTTGTCATCAACATCTGTCAAATTCATTATATGTTTTACTTTATATCCTTCATATATTAAAACCCTTTTTAATATATCAGCAAAAATATAAGCGCGATAATTACCAATATGAGGATAATCATAAACTGTCGGGCCACAAGAATACATCAAAACCTCTTCTTTATTAAAAGGAATAAAATCTTCTTTCTCTAGTGTTAAGGTGTTAAAAAATTTTAAAGACATTTTATGTTACTTGAAATTCATTTTTATATATTGAAATCAAAGTATAAAGTAAGCTCAAAGTAAGCGGACCGATCAAAACACCCACAGGACCAAGTAATGAAATACCCCCTAATACTGAAAAAAGAACAAAAAGGGGATGTATATTTATTTTATTGCTTATTACAATAGGATTTAAAAGATTATCTATACTACTTACTACTGCCAAAGACCATACTAAAAGACCAAAAGCAGAAGCTATATTTCCTGTAATAAAAAGAAAAATAATAGCGGGCACAGAAACAAAAGCAGTACCTATCATAGGTATGAGAGATGCTACGGCTGCCACTACCCCCCAAAGTGCTGCATTTGGAACTCCAAAAAGCCAAAGCCCAAAGCTCATTAGAAGACCTTGTATTACAGATATTAAAAGATATCCTCTCATAACACCATTTACAGATTTTTTTAATCTATCAATTATTTTTCTATCATCTGTGTCAGAGAGAGGACTTAAAATAATTAAAATTTTCTTCCATCTAATTCCATCTTTAAGAAAATAAAAAATAGCCAAAAGCATCAAGAAAAAAGAAAAGAAAGCGGAGAGAGTAGAGCTGAAAATTTCTGCAATATTATTTGAAAGGAATAAAATAAAATCAGAAACTTTTTGTTTTGTATCAAAAGTCACACCACTAGGTAACATATTATTTATTGTGTCGTCTACTGAATCTATAAGCATACTAATATTGCCATCTTTCGCGAAAGAATTATAAACATCCTGACTTTGATTGAAAACTATAGCTCCTATTCCAAGCAAAGGTCCTAAAAGTAAAATAGTAAAAAGAAATACTGTTATAAAACTAGAGAGCCAACTCGGTAATCCTTTTTTATTTATCCAATTATAAAAAGGATAAAGCACTATTGCAAAAGATACACTAAGCAATATGACTATCCAAAATGGACGGAAAATTAAAAAACTAAAAAATAATGTTATAAATAATAATCCAAAGAAAAAACACCTTTCAATTATTTTGTTTTGCATATATTAAACATTATAAACCATAAACTTATTCACTTCAACTTTATAAAAAGATTTGCCTTTTTTATAAATTTCATATAATATAGAGTTTATGGAATTCGCAGTTATACAAACAGGGGGAAAACAATATAAAGTATCTAAAGATAGTGTACTTTCTATTGAAAAAATGTCCGCAAAAGATGCTCCAGCCTCAGGTTGGGAAGTGGGGAGCAAAATTTCCTTTGACAAAGTTCTATTAGTAGATGATGGAAAGAATACCACCATAGGCACTCCGTATATAGTGGGGGCAAAAGTAAATGCAGAGATTTTAGAAATAGGACGAACAAAAAAAATCTTAGTTGTAAAATATAAACAAAAATCCCGTTACCTTCGTCGCAATGGCCATCGTCAACCTTTTTTCAAAATAAAAATTATTTCTATAAAATAAATTTTGTTTACTATACTGACGACCGTCAAGATAGGAAACAAATAGCTTATTGTCTATTTTTCAATGCATTTTTGAGAGTTTCGTTGTCAGAATATTCGAGCTCTGTACCAGTCGAAAGTCCTCTGCCTAGTGAAGAGATTTTTATATTTAAAGATTGAGCTATTTTATCCAACTCATCTCTCACATAAGAGTCTGTATGATTGCCCTCTAAATTTAAAGAAAAAGCTAAAATTATTTCTTCTAATTTATTTTGATTTTCTATAGAGACCATTTTTGGAGAATTAGAAATTCTTTGTTTTAATTCTTCTATACGAATTTTCTTCTTAGTATTTTTTTCAATAACAGGTACGAGGCCTCCCAATATAAAATATTTTCCATTATAGGCTTTACTTTTTTGCATACTTTCTAAATCAGAATCTTTTTCTACTATCATTAATTTTGACGAATCCACATTTTTGTCTTTACAGATTTCGCATATATTTTTTTCATTAGATTTTGAAATAATAAAAAATTTAAAACATTGTTTACATTGTGCTATTTCTTTTTTCAAATCTAAAATTAATTTAGATAAATCATTGATATAGTCTCCATTTTTAAACATCAAAAAATAAACAAACCGTTTTGCTTGTCTTTCTCCTATGCCGGGGAATTCTTTAAAACTTTCTGTTAATTTTTCAATAATATTCATATCGCTAAAATTCATCTAAATCTTTATTTATTTGTGCTGGAGTAAATTCACTTAGAGAGCTTTTTTCAAGATTCAAAAATGTAGTTGTTTTTTCGTCAAAATAAAGTTCAATTTTTCCTGTTGGACCATTTCTATGTTTTTCTATTAAAATTTCAGCTATATTTGTTTTTTCTGATTCATCTTTTCCTTTATCTTCTCTGTGAATAAACATCACTACATCTGCATCTTGTTCTATAGAATTATGTACGATAATGTCGCCTGCAACAAAGTTATGGGTTCCAGGCACAGTCGCATCATATACTTCTTCATCTCCAGCACTTTCAATATTAGCAATTTCATCCCAGTACACATCTGATTCGGCGAGGTGAGTTAAGTGTTCACTTGAGAGAACTGTAGCCACTTTTTTTAGTCTCATACGGGAAACGCCAGTAGCCATGAGTGCTCCACCATTGTATGAAACTTCTAATGATTGAGATAAGTTGCGCCAGCTCATGTCTGCTTTAGTTTTCTCTTCATCAACAAGACCCCAAATTTCCTTTGGGATAGTGTCCGTGTTAGGAATAGGAGCAATTTCCCTTAATGCGTTTATAAGCTCCTTTACTATCTCACCACGTTTTCCATAACTGCCGACTAATTCCAAAAATTTAAGCTGTACAGGAGCACTTTGTACATGCACTTGATAGCATGGTCGATACTTAGCCTTCTGGCTGGCTCGTAGAGTGCTCCAAATACCAAGACGGAGTAGTAAATGCTGAACTTCTTTAGCCATTGTCTCACTTGTGGTTGCATAATAAATAGCTGCAGTTGGTTTTCTACCCGGCAGATGTTTCCATGAAATGTTACCGTCAGTTGCCCAAAGATGATGCAAGAAAAGCTGGATTGATATTGAATCTCCTTTAAAAACTGCACTTGGTATTTTCTTTTCGTATGATCTGACCGGCAAAATTCCTAGTTTTCTATACCAATTTATAATTGGGTTATGCTTACCACGAGCGAGCCTGTATGGAGAAGGTAGATATGAATGATACCAATTTTTTTGCTTAATACGACGAGCTTTAATATCAAACAATTCTTTTGCTGCTTTTTCAACTGCATCTAGATTAAGTTTATCCTCGCTAGTGTAATGTATGGGTTGTCTAGGTAGCACACATCCATCACCGAGTAAATGAGCAAGTAGTATGAGTTCGTTTTTAGACATACTAGATATCAAGCTCTCTGATTTTAGGAACCTTGGAGTGGCGAGCCTGTCTCCTTCAAAAAGACTATCAAGCCTTTGCCAACCGTCTAAAGTTAAGAATTTATGGTTATGAGAAGCTCGAATTGTCCGACCACTCCTGAGAGTGAGTTTCAAAATCTCCTTTTTACCACTTGGGAAAACACCGCTGGCGAGTAATGACCGTAGTTGATAGGAAGCATCCATTGAAATTATTGGTATATTAGTCTGTCCAACTAAATTCTTAATTGGAATACGCTCACCAGTATCTGCTCTTTGAATTAAAGTATCGCCAGTTAGACAGCCAGAATCTCGCAGATCAGAGAGTCGTGGTTTGCCACCTCTTGATTCCACTGCACGAGAAAGTTGAGAAAGTGCAAGTACTGGCACATCGAGCTCTTTGGCTAGGGATTTTAATGATCTTGATATTTCAGTGACTTGGTTGACCATTGAATCATAATTTTTTGATGTAGTCATTAATTGTAAATAGTCAACTATGATAAGATCAAGTCCTTTTTCCATTTTTAATCTTCTTGAAAGAGCTTTCATTCTAACTATAGAATTTCCTGGTTGATCATCAATATAAATTTTGGCTTTCGATAATTTGTCCAATGAATCACGTAATTGAGAAAATTCACGATCCGAGGAAAGTCGTCCTGTTCTTAGATTCCATGCATTTACTCTAGATTGTGCTGAAAGCATTCTGTCAACTAATTGTTGAGAAGACATTTCTAAAGAAAATATCAATACGGATTTTTCATGTATTGTCGCAGATAAACGAGCAACATCTAAAGCTAATGTTGTTTTTCCCATACTAGGTCTGGCAGCTAAAATAATTAAATCAGAATTTTGTAACCCTGAAAGCATAGTATCTAAATCTTTAAAACCTGTAGCAAGACCTCGCAACATACCTTTATGTTCGTGCAGTTTCTCTAGTCGTTCATAAGCTTCAGGTAATGCATCTTTTAAACTAATAAATTTTTGATTTTTAGGAGAAGATATTACACCAAAAATTTTTTTTTCTGCCATATCGAGTATGTCGTCCATATGGTCATCACCTTCTTCAAAACCAAGTTCTGAAACATAGTCCGCAGCTTCTATCAAGCTTCGCAATACGTATTTTTTTTGTACTATGTCTGCATAATGCTTCACATTTACAGAAGAGGGAACTTGATTTACAATTTCTGCTAAATATTTATTTCCTCCTATTGCGCTCAATAATTTTTTTTCACTTAATTTTGTAGAAAGAGAGAGCATATCTATGGGCTCATTTTTCAAAGACAAATCAAGCATAGATGCAAAAATCATTTTATGCTTCTCAACATAAAAAGAGTCCGGTGTGATGATATCTTCCACTTCATGCATTCCTTCTTTACGAAGCATTATAGAACCGAGGACTGCTTGTTCTGATGGAATACTTTGTGGTGGAACACGCAATTTACTTTTTGTATCATTTTTAAAATTATTTACCATATAAATCATTCTAACATAGTACAAAAATAGTCAAAATTGATAATACGAACAACATGTTATTAAAATGTGGACAAAATCCCATCCTTATTTTTTGGGGTTTTTTCTTTTTTATGTATATGTTAATATAATAATATGTCTAAAAAAATATTATTATCAGGTGTAAAGCCGACAGGTGCGCCTCATATAGGGAATTATTTTGGAGCTATGAAGCAATTTGTTGAGCTTCAAGATGATTATGAAAGTTTTATTTTTATTGCTGACTATCATGCATTAAATTTTATTCAAGACAAAGAAGAAATGCAAAAAAATATTATTAATATATTGCTTGATTATTTAGCCATTGGTTTAGACCCGAAAAAAGTAACTATTTTTAAACAATCTGATATTTCTGAACACACAGAACTCGCTTGGATTTTTGAAACTATTACTACGATGCCTTACCTTATGCGCTCTCATGCATATAAAGACGCGCAAGCCAAAAATAAAGAAATAGATGTAGGTACTTTCAATTATCCTATGCTTATGGCAGCTGATATTTTATTGTATAGTCCAGACATGGTCCCAGTCGGCGCTGACCAAAAACAACATGTAGAGATAGCGCGAGACAGTGCAGAAAAATTCAATAGAATATTTGGTGAGACTTTTAAACTTCCAGAATCTTTGATATTACAAGATGTGGCAATAGTGCCAGGAATTGATGGTCAAAAAATGTCTAAAAGTTATAATAATCATATTCCACTTTTCGCTGGATATGAAGAAATAAAAAAAACAGTTATGAGTATTGTAACTGACTCTGGAAATGAAATTCCAGTAAATGTTTATAATATTCATAAACTCTTTCGATCTCTAAAAGAGTTAAAAGAAATTTATGAAAACAAAAAAGGAAAATATAAAGAATTAAAAGAATTATTAATAGAAGATATTGAAAACTTTATCCGTCCTTTACGAGAAAAAAGAAAAGAATTTGAAAAAGATATTCCAAAAGCACTTGCGATACTCAGAGTTGGCGGTGAAAAAGCGAAAGCCATAGCATCCAAAAAAATGAAAGAAGTGAGAGAAAAAATAGGAGTAAATATTTATTAATAAAATCACAAATGTCAAAGGGAACCTTTGACATATTGATAGTAAAACTATGAAAGACAGAATATATATTAAAGATTTAAATACAAAAATAGGCCAAGAGGTGATCATCGCAGGATGGGTGGATGTTCGTCGTGATCAGGGGAAAATGGTATTTTTTGATATGCGAGATATGACAGGCAAAGTACAATGTGTAATACTTACAAACCATATGGAGGAAATAGACCAAAACCTCCTCCGCCAAGGCTTAGGCGGGTCAAGGGAAATTCGTTCTGAATGGGTTTTAAAAGTGACTGGGCAAGTAAATAAGCGTCCAGAAAAAAATATTAAATTAGATGTTTTAAATGGCGACGTAGAACTTGAAGTGATAGGAATTGAAGTATTAAATAAAGCAGACACTGGAGCAATAGATATTTCAACTGATGGACATGAAATAGGGGAGGAACATAGATTGGAATATAGGTATTTGGATTTACGCAGAGATCGTATGCAAAAAAATATTCGAAATAGGCATAAGGTTGCAAAATTAATTCGTGATTATTTAGATAAAGAAAATTTTATAGAAATTGAAACCCCATTACTTTCTAAGTCCACAGCAGAAGGTGCAAGAGATTTTATAGTTCCTTCTAGGTTAGAAAAAGGTAAATTTTATGCATTACCACAAGCACCTCAACAATACAAACAACTCCTAATGGCTTCTGGTATGGAAAAATATTTTCAAATGGCAAAATGCATGCGCGATGAAGACCTCAGGGGTGATAGACAACCAGAATTCACACAACTTGATTTGGAAATGAGTTTTGTTGACCGTGAAGATGTAATGAATTTAAATGAATCTTTATTGATAGAAATTGTAAAAAAATTATATCCAGAAAAAACCATACAAGAAATTCCATTTCCTAAAATTTCGTATAAAGAATCTATAGAAAAATATGGTTCTGACAGGCCTGATTTAAGAAAAGATAAAGAAGATAAAAATCTTTTAGCTTTTTGTTGGGTTATAGACTTTCCATTTTTTGAAAAAACAAATAAAGATAATGATTTAGATACAAAAAGTGAATGGACTTTTACCCACAATCCATTTTCAAGAGCACAAATACAATTTGAAGAAGATTTATTAAATAAAAAAAATATATTAGATATCTTGACTGATCAATATGACATAGTTTTAAATGGTTTTGAAATAGGAGGTGGTTCTATCAGAAATCATAAAGGAGATGCACTTTTGGCAGTTTACTCTATCATGGGTATAGAAAAAGAAGAAGTTGAAAAAAATCTTTTACATATGTTAAATGCTTTTCGCTCTGGTTGTCCACCACACGGAGGTATTGCTTGGGGTTTTGATCGTTTACTAATGATTTTGCAAAATGAGCCAAATATTCGTGAAGTGATTGCTTTTCCAAAAACAGGAGAGGGTAAGGATTTAATGATGGGGGCTCCAGCTGAAATATCTGATAAACAACTCAAAGAACTTGGTATAAAACTAGTGAAATAATTTAAAGAAATATAAATAAAATATGAATTTACTCAAGAAAAAATGTGTGCCGTGCGAGAAAAAGGGTATCAAACCTTTTACAAAAGAAGAGGCGGAAGATTATCTGTCTCAAACAGAGGGCTGGGTTTTTGCGGAAGACGGTCTTCCGCAGATCTTGAAGATTTCAAAAGAATATAAATTTCAGGATTTCATCGGCG
>JBBUAC010000002.1:0-8932 GCA_038061035.1 Patescibacteria group bacterium | reverse complement strand
TTCTTTTACTTGTTCTATGGCACGAGAGGCACCTGGTGCTTTATTTATTTTAAAGAAACTTTTAAAAGATATTAGATGTTTTTTTTCTGCACTTCTATCTATCGCTTTTACTAAACGTGACAATTGATGTCCACTATTTCCATATCGTAATACTAAAGTATCCCAATTATTTCTTACAAAATTCCACCAAACATCCCTGCCATACGGATTTGAACCTACACCTGTTATGATGCTGACTGTATCTTGATTGCGAACATAAGGTGACATAGTAAAATTACAAACAAGTTCTAATATTTTTTGATCACGAAAATTTCCTAATGCATAACCTAAACGATTCTTCTCTTCATGGAGTGTTTCTTTTTTATACATTTCAATAATATTTTTATATTCTTTTGCATCACCTTGATTTACTATAATTCCATAAATAGCAGAACGAATATCTGGATGTAAAATAAAACCTTCTTTTATTCTAGAAAATAAATATTTTGCTTTATTAATTACTTCTTGATCTCCAGAAAATCCTAATCTAGAAATAACAAGAGAACGAAGAAGTGAATCTGTATGAGCTTCTTTTTCTTTTTTCTCCCAACCAAGAGAAGTGAATATAGGAGAAAATAAATCGAGAATGAATTTATTTAGATTCTCCTTAGGATGTATTGGTAACTTATCTTCATCAGGAATTTTAACTAAAATCTGTTCTAAATGAGATAATCCTGTAGCTATTTCTAACCATACAGTATAATTATCTTCATTTTTATAAGATTTTAAAAATTCCAAAACTTTAATTGTTGAGATTATTCCTCTTTCAGATAATGCAAAAAGATCACGTAATATGCCCAATCTATCACGCGAAGATAAATATTTATTTAATATCAAGGGCGCTAATTTATTCAATAATTCATCTGAATAATGACTTCTATAAAAACCACTTTCTCCAATATTAACTTTTACCCATTTTGGCATAGGATCTTTTAATAATAGTACTTTATTTTTAGTGGAAAGAGTAAACTTAGTTATTTTATTTTCAGAAGAAAAAGAGATAGGGATTTTCCATAAATTATTTCCTTTTGTTTTTAGAGATTTTTTTTCTGATATAGGACTTATGAAAAACCTTTTCTGAGAAAAAATTAATTTATTTTTTACCATATCTATGTTAACGACAGGGTAACCCCCTTTATTTGTCCAATTATGCATAATACTAGCTACTGGTTTTTTAGAAATTTTTTCAAATGCTTCCCATAAATGAATAGTTTCAGTATTTTTATAACTATGCTTTTTCAAATAATAACGAAGTCCGTTTCGAAAATCCTTCTCACCTAAATATTCAGCCAACATTCGTATGATAGATGCTCCTTTAGAATAAGATACTTCGTCAAAAATCTGTCCTATTTCATTTGGATGATGAACTTCTACTTCGACAGGATGCGTATGGTAAAGAGAATCTAATCGAAGTGCTACTCCTAAATCATTCGTAGAAAATTGTGTCCAAATATCCCATTTTGGGAAAAGTTTATCTACTGCTAAATATTCTATATAAGACGCAAATCCTTCATTGAGCCACAAGTGAGTCCACCATTCCATAGTAACTAAATTACCAAACCATTGATGTGCAAGTTCGTGAGCTATAACTAATGCAACCCATTGTTTATTTGATAATGAAGAATGATTTTCATCAATTAAAATAACACTTTCGCGATATGTTATCGCACCCCAATTCTCCATAGCACCTGAGGCAAAGTCTGGTATTGCTATTAAATCCAACGTATCTAGTGGATAAACGATATCAAAATACTCTTCATAAAATTCAAGCATCTTTACTGTTGTATCCAATGCAAATCTCGCTTGATGTATTTTACCAGGAGTAGTATATACTCGGACACGAACACTTCTCCCCCTGCCTGAGGGGGAGTGGCCAAAAGCCAAGGGGGTGGGAGTGTATTTTTGTTCTATATATTCAAAATCACCTACAATAAAAGCTAAAAGGTATGATGACATTTTAGGTGTTGGGTGAAATTTTACTATTTCATATCCTGCGCTATGTTCTAAAACTGAAATAGGTAAAGTATTTGATATGGCAGTTTTTCCTTTAGGTATTATCAATGAGACATTAAAAATCGCTTTTTGTGATGGTTCATCAAAACAGGGAAATGCACGACGTGCATCTGTAGCTTCAAATTGAGTAGTTGCCATGTGGTGTATTTTCCCATCTATATTGTATGAGCTCTTATAAAAACCACGCATTTCTTCATTTAATATTCCCTTAAATACAAGGGTTATTTTTACATTTTTTTCTTTCGGTATAAATTTTTTAAAAAGAAGAGTTACGGTTTCGTCTTTTTCATTATAAGTTATTTTATCAGCAAAAATATCTTGAGGTGTATTATTCAAGGTCTTGCCTTGTATTTTAACAGTTTCTATTTCAAGATTTTTAGAATGAAGAGTTAGGCTTTTAGTTTGTTTTAGTATAGAAAGATGAATGGTTTCAATTCCTTCAAAAGTAAAATTCTCTAGATCAGGGTGAAGTTGTATGTCGTATTTATCAGGAATGACATACTTAGAAAGTCGAATATTATTTTTCTTTTTTTTGAAAATCATAAGTTTTTTGACCATAATATATATTATTATAACATATATTTAACACTTAATGCAGGGTGGACTTAGAAATGTTAAAATACACAAATGGAAGAAAAAATCTTAAAAAATTTTTATACCGTAAAAACACCTCAATATGAAGGTCCATATAACTTGCTTTTACATTTGATAGAAGAGCGTAAATTATTTATAAATGATATTTCATTATCTCAAGTTACAGAAGATTATTTAAATTATATTAATGGTTTTAAAAATCTAGAAACATCTCAGATTTCTAGTTTTGTAGTTGTAGCAGCTACACTCATTTTGATAAAATCAAAATCACTTTTACCAAATTTAGATTTATCTAAAGAAGAAGAGGGGAGTATTAAAGATTTAGAAGACAGACTTAAACTTTATGATTTTTATTTAAAATTATCATTGAATATTAAAAATAATTTTGGAAAAAATATAATTTTCCCTCCATTAGATAAAAAAAATTATAATGTAGTATTTTTACCAAATGAACAGATAAGTAAAGAAAGTGTTAGGTTCTTTATTAATGAAATTATAAAACGAATACCTAAAAAGGTTATTTTACAAGAAGTTGAAGTTAAAAAAGTAATAAGTTTAGAAGAAATGATAGAAAAATTAACAGAGAGAATTACAAAGTCTATAAGTATGAATTTTAAAGATTTATATTCTCTTTCTGGAAAAATTAATAATGAAAAAAACTTAATAAAAAATAAAGAAGAGAAGATTTTTGTTATTGTAGGATTTCTTGCTATGCTAGAACTCGTAAGAGGTGGGATATTAAATGCAATGCAAAATAATAATTTCGAAGATATAATTATTAAACAACACAGGCCCTAGGCGCTAGGCTCTAGCAAAAAATGCTAAAGCCTAAAGCCTAAAGCCTAAAGCCTATGAATGATTTAGAACAAAAAATAGAAGCAATACTTTTTTTTAAAGGTGAACCTATGTCTTTGACTTATTTTCAAAATTTTCTAGAAGTATCAAGAGAAGAAATAGTAAGTGCAATAGAAAATTTAAAAGATAATTTAAAAGATAGAGCCATTACTTTAATAGAAAAAGATGACGAGATATTACTTTCAATCTCTAAAGAACATTCTTTATTGATAGAAAAATTACAAAAAGAAGAATTAAATAAAGATTTGTCAAAAGCAAGCCTAGAAACTCTTTCTATTGTTCTTTATAAAAATGGAGTTACGAGGGCATTGATAGATTATAT
Source organism: Patescibacteria group bacterium (assembly GCA_038061035.1). GTDB lineage: Bacteria > Patescibacteriota > Minisyncoccia > Phycocordibacterales > UBA9973 > UBA9973. The sequence continues at coordinate 5,109 of JBBUAC010000002.1, read as the reverse complement.
TCGTGGAGTAAATTCTAGCTTTACCCTAAGAGCCCTTTTAATACGAGGACTTATTGAAAAAATTCCTGACCCAAAAGATAATAGAAGATATATCTATAAACCAACTTTTGATTTATTGTCTTTTATGGGAATAAATAAAATAGAAGAATTACCTGATTATGATACTATTATAGAAAATATTAAATATGGAGAAAATGATTTAGATTTATTGACTAAAGAAATTAATAATAATGACTAAATATGAACGTGGCTTAATAACTCTTTTATTTATTTTGGCATTATTTGCCAGTTTTTTCTTTGTAGAAAATTATAATTTAAAAAAAGAATTATCAAAAAAAATTAATATTATAGAAGAAGAAATAAATAAAGAAAATTTAAAAAAAATTGCTGAATTAAAAAATAAAATAAATAATCTATCACTAGAAGCAAAAGCTATATCCATATATGACATAACAAAAAAAGAAAAAATATATGGTAAAAATGATGATGTTGTATTACCTTTAGCATCATTGGCTAAAACAATGACAATCATTTCTGTTTTAAATGACAATTATGAAGGAGAAGTAATGATTTCCCCAAATGCAATAAAAGAATCTGGTGATTATGGACTCTATAAAAATGAAAAATGGAAAATAACAGATCTCGCAAAATTCTCTTTGATCTTATCATCTAATGATGGAGCCTTGGCATTATCTTCTTATGATAAAGATTTTTTAAATAAAATAAACAACAAAGCGGGAGAAATAGGTATGAAAAATACTTTCTTTTCCAATTCAACAGGTTTGGATATAAATAAAGAAAAAGCAGGCGCTTATGGCACTTCTCTTGATGCAAACACTTTGGCGATCTACGCACTTAAAACATATCCTGAAATATTTGAAGCTACAACGATGTCTAATGTAACACTCAAATCATTGTCTGATTTTACTCATAAGATCAAAAATACAAATACAATGGCAAGCAAAATACCAAATCTTTTATTTTCTAAAACTGGTTTTACGGAGCTTGCTGGAGGAAATCTAAGTATAATCTTCAAAGATAAAGAAGGTCACGAAATAGCAGTTACTGTGCTTGGCTCTAGCGTCTTGGGTAGATTCACTGATGTAGAAAAGCTTGTAAATGTAATATACAATGAAAATAATAACATACAATAAAAAATTAATATTTAGAATATTTTTTTCTTTAATTTTATTTTTCTCTATATTATTTTTACCATTTTATATTTCAATCTTTTTAGGATTTTTCGGGATAATTTATTTTCCTTTTTTTTGGGAAATAATAGTTTTGTTTTTTATATCTGATTTGCTTTATGGAATACCTCAAATAAGGTTCTTTAATATTTCATATATGTCTTCTTTGTCTGTTTTTTTAAGTATATTTGTTATTGAATTTTTAAAAAAGAAAATAAAATTTTACCCAAATTAAAAAATAAAATACGTAATGTTAAAAAAAATATTTAAAAAAAGAAAAATAAAAAATACAAATTTATTTGTTGAACCAGATGAGATTTTTCTTGATTCTAAAAATTTAGAAAATTTTGATCGCCAACAATTTGAAGGAAAAATAGAAAAACCGATTTCTAAAAAAAATGTACTTTTTCTAGGAGCTTGTCTAGGAATTTTTATGATTATATTTTCTATAAGACTTGGATATCTTCAAATAAAAAAAGGGGAGGCGTATTTTATAAGAAGTGAAAATAATACTTTAGCGAAAATACTCATATTTGCTGATAGGGGAATCATTTATGATAGAAATAAAGAAGAACTTGCTTGGAATAAAAAAGGGGAGGGTTATGAATTAAAAAGAGGATATTTGTCTCCTGGTTTTTCACATATTTTAGGATATGTAAGTTCTCCAATAAAAGATAAAAAAGGTGTCTATTGGCAAACAGAATTTGAGGGAAAAGATGGTTTAGAAAAACAATATAGTGATAGAATACAAGGTATTAATGGTTCAAAAATAGTAGAAATAGATGCATTAGGGCAAATCCAATATCAAAATGTTATCAACGCACCTGTCCGAGGAGAGGACTTAATTACTACTATTGATTCAAGAATTCAATCTAAATTATTTACTTTAATCCAAGAATTATCAGAAAAAAATTCTTTCTCAGGTGGAGCTGGAATAATAATTGACGTAACAAATGGAGAATTATTATCCCTTGTAAGTTTTCCAGAATATAATTCAGAAATATTATCAGAAGGAAGTGATCAAGAATTAATCAATAAATATTTAACAGATAAAAGAAAAGTTTTTTTAGATAGAACTATTTCTGGACTATATGTTCCTGGTTCTATTATTAAACCGATTTTAGCATTGGGGGCACTTAAAGAAAATATAATAGATCCAAATAAAGAAATTTTGTCTAATGGTTTTATCTCTATTCCAAATCCATATGTAAAAGACGGAGAAACTATTTTTAAGGATTGGAAAATTCATGGATATACTGCAATGCGAGAAGCAATAGCTGTTTCATCTGATGTATATTTTTATACTATAGGAGGAGGATTTAAAGATCAACGTGGCTTAGGTATTTCTAATATAGAAAAATATGCAAAATTATTTGGTATAGGAGAAAAAACAAATATTGATTTACCAGATGAAAAAAGTGGCAATATACCAAGTCCAATATGGAAAGAAAAAAATTTTCCAGGTGATCCATGGCGTTTAGGAAATACATATCATACGGCTATAGGGCAATATGGTTTTCAAGTTACTCCTATAGAAATGGTAAGAGCTATATCCGCTATTGCAAATAACGGCACACTCATAACTCCACATCTTCTTTTAGAAAATACTGAAGATAATAAAAAAGTTTTTATAACAGATATAAAAAAAGAACATTATGAAATAGTGAAAGAAGGAATGCGTGAAGCTGTGACTTACGGAACTGCTGTGGCTCTAAATGTTCCTTATATAAATGTAGCTGCTAAAACAGGAACTGCTCAATTAGGTGTATCAAAAAATAGAGTAAATTCATGGATTGTTGGTTTTTTCCCTTATGAAAATCCTAAATATGCTTTCACCATAATGATGGAATCAGGCCCAGCTCAAGGTGGTGTAGGAGCATCTTCTATAATGCGTCAATTATTAGATTGGATGTCTATAAATACACCTGAGTATTTTAGTCTCTAATATGAATAATTGCATAATCATATCTATTTCTGATATAATAGAACAATGCAAAAAGCAAGATTATTATTAATACTAGGAATTTGGGTAAGTGTATTGTCTTTTTTGGGTTTTCCATATTCTTTTAAAAAAATACTTTTTGTTATTACGGGTTTTATTCTTATTTATTTAAGTTTTGTTTTATACAAAGATTACAAAAAAGGAAATGTAGAAAAAGAAGTTTTTGATAGTTTTTCTGAAAATTCTCCTTTGATTGAAGAAATTGATGTTATTGAAACAGTTGAAGATGTTAATAATGAGAATTTTTTAGAAGAAGATGGAGAAAATACTAATTACAATAAAGACGAACGAACAAAAGAACGATAAGAATATAAAATATATATAATGTTAGAATTTTCTAAAATCAAAAAAAATATAGCTATAATTTTAGTCGTACTTTCAATTTTTATATTTGGAATATATATTGGTATTCATGGTGGTCCTAAAATAGAAAGGTGGTTTGGTCTTCCTTCAAGCTCTTTTGACGATAAGCCAAATTTAGATTCTTTTTGGAAAACATGGAATGCAATTGATAAAAAATATCCAGGTGCTCAAAAGGTTTCAGAACAAGATAGGATCTATGGAGCCATCGGGGGACTAGTAAGTTCTTTAAACGATCCGTATAGTACATTTTTTACTCCAGAAGAAACTAAATTATTTGAAGAAGATATCGCAGGTAATTTTAGTGGTGTTGGTATGGAAGTCGGAATCAAAGATAAAGTTCTCACAGTCATAGCGCCACTTAAAAATACACCAGCTTATAAAGCAGGGATAAAATCAGGAGATAGAATTTTAAAAATAGATGAAACAATTACTGCTGATTTAAATATTGAAAAAGCTATAAAATTAATCAGGGGAGTAAAAGGAACTACTGTGACTTTGACAGTTCTTCCTAAAGATAGTCAAGAACCAAAAGAAATAAAAATCATAAGAGATATTATAGATATTCCTACACTAGACACTGAACTTAAACCAAATGGTGTTTTTGTAATAAGACTTTATAGTTTTTCTGCAAAATCTAGCAATCTATTTCGTGAAGCAATGAAAGAATTTGTTAAATCAAAAAGTGATAAATTATTGCTTGATTTGAGAGGTAATCCAGGTGGATACTTAGAATCAGCAGTGGATATAGCTTCTTGGTTTTTAGAAAATGGTAAAACTGTAGTAATAGAAGACTATGGCAATGATAAAAAAACAAAAACATATAGAAGTGACGGATATAATATATTTAATGATAATTTAAAATTTGTAATTTTGATAAATGGGGGTTCTGCTTCAGCATCTGAAATATTGGCTGGTGCTATGCAAGACTATGGGAAAGCAAAATTAGTAGGGGAGCAGAGTTATGGTAAGGGTTCTGTTCAAGAAGTCGTCAAAATAACACCGGACACTATTTTTAAAGTTACTGTTGCAAAATGGTTAACACCAAATGGGATGTCTATTTCAGAAAAAGGTTTGACACCAGACTTTGTAGTAGAATTTACGACAAAAGAATATTTAGAGAAAAAAGATCCGCAAATGGAGAAAGCAATAGAATTATTATTAGCTAACTAGGCTCTAGGCACTAGGCGCTAGCAAAATAAAAAGCTAATGCCTAATGCCTAAAGCCTAACGCCTATTTATGAAAGTAATATTTTTAAAAGATATACCAAGAATAGGAAAAAAATACGATATAAAAGATGTAAATGATGGTTACGCATTGAATTTTTTATTACCCAAAAAACTTGTAGAGCGAGCTACAAAAGAATCTGTATTAAAACTAGAACAACATAAAAAAGAAATTGTTATAGAAAAAGAAATAGAAGAAAATTTATTAATTAGAAATTTAGAAGAAATAAAAGATAAAATAATTACAATAAAATGCAAAGCAAATGAAAAGGGAAGTCTCTTTTCTTCAATTCATAAAAAAGAAATTTTAGAAGCAATGAAAAAAGAACA
>JBBUAC010000001.1:10456-13884 GCA_038061035.1 Patescibacteria group bacterium | reverse complement strand
CCAAACTTTTTTATTTTATCTATTTTTACACCTTCAAATAAAAAAATGGGTTTCGGATTAGCTATTCCAAAGGGTGCTAATTTTTCTATTTCACGCCAAGTTTTCATATTTACTTTATCTAAATTAAGTTTCATATCATATTTTATTTCATTTATTTCAACTATTTTTTTAACTTTATGAAAAGAAAGAGATAAAACTTCTTCTAAGAAGTGAATTTTTTCTGAATCAACTGAAAAACCTCCAGCTAATTCATGTCCTCCAAATTCTAAAAAGTGCTCTTTTGTATGAGTCATTAGCTCTACAACTGACACAGAACCATCACTTCTGCAAGAACCTTTGATAATATCGTTTTCATCTTTACCCCAAACAAAAACAGGTTTCTTATGTTCATCTGACAATTTTCCTGCAACAAGACCAAGTACACCTACTCTCCAGAGAGGATTACCTATAACCAAAACTTCTCTTTTTTCACGTATACTAAGTTTTTTATTTATTTCACGCATTATCTGAATAACAATATTTTTTCTATCATCATTTATTTTAGACAAATGATTTGCAAGTATATCGGCATTTATTTCATCATTAGTAGACAAAAGCTCAAATGCTCTTTTTGGATCGTCCATTCGTGAAGCAGCATTTAGTCGTGGAGTAATCATAAAAACTATATCGTCTTCCACTAAATGACGTTGATCAATATTTATTTTTTTAAAAAGTCTAATTAAACCAGGACGAGGAGATTTTCGTAATACTTTCATTCCAAAATACGCTATTGCTCTATTTTCTCCAACGAGTGGAACCATATCAGAGAGTGTTGCCAGTCCCGCCATATCAAGCATCCATTTTTCGTAACCATTTTTTACTTTATAGTATTCACCATATTTTTTTATAAATCCTTGCACAAACTTAAAAATAACCCCTGCTCCGCATAACATCTTTTCAGGATAATCATCAACTTTCGGATTTAAAATTGCATATGCATCAGGTAGTCCTGTTTCTTTAGATAAATGGTGGTCTGTAATAATCACGTCTATGCCATATTTTTTAGCCTGTTTAACTTCTTTTATTGCTGTTATGCCTAAATCTATTGTTATTAAAAGTTTTGTTTTATTTTTTGAAAATTGTTCTAATGCTTCCATATTAAGTCCATAACCTTCAGAATTTCTTCCTGGAATATATACTTCATAATTTTCATAATTCACTTTTTTAAATAAATCTTGCAAAATCACAGCTCCAGGGATACCATCGCAATCATAATCTGCGTAAATGATTATTTTTTCTTTTTTTTCTATTGCCTCAAAAATCCTAGTACACGCGTGATCCATATCACGCATTAAAAAAGGATCGTGCAAATCTCTTTCATAATCTGGATTTAAAAAAATTTCTATTTGTTCTTCATCTAAAATTCCTCTTTTTTCAAGAAGCTGATATATCAATCTTTCCTTTTGTTGCATAACCACAATTTTAACCCGCCTTCGCAATAAAAGCTATGGCGAGGCAAGCATATTTGGTATAATAGAAACATGGAAAAAGAAAATTGTATTTTTTGTAAAATAATTAATAAAGAAATTCCTTGCGATAAAATTTATGAAGATAAAAAATTTATGGCTTTTTTAGACATACAACCAATAACAAAAGGGCATACTCTTCTGATACCAAAAACACATATAATATGGATGCAAGAAGCTGAAGACAAATTAATTGAAAATATATTTAAACTTACTAAAAAAATAATGTTAGCAATAAAAAAAAGTTTGAAATGTGATTATGTTCAAGTATCTATAGTAGGTAAAGATGTTCCTCATTTCCACATACATTTAATACCTAGATATAATAATGATGGATTAAAAGGTTGGCCAACAAAAAAATATGAAAAAAATAAAGCAAATAAATTAGCTAGAAAACTTACTGCAATGCTTTAATTCCAAGCAATGTTTTATTTGTTAAAAATTCAAGCGTCGCACCACCGCCAGTTGAAATAAATACATTTTGTTTTTTAGAATCTAAAGAATGAACGAGTGACACTATGTCTCCTCCTCCTATTATTGTTTGAGCAGAAGATTTTAAGATAGCTTTTACTGTATTTTTTGTAGCGACATCACCACCGTCTTCATATTTTCCAAGTGGTCCATTCCATAAAATTAATTTAGATTTCTCTATCAAATAACACAATTCTTTGATAGACTCTTTGCCAATATCTAAAATAATTTCATCTTTTTTTATTTGTTCTATTTTTTTATTAATTAATTTATTTCCAGAAAGTACTGTTACATCTTTTGGTAAAATTAATTTTTTATTTTTAATAATTTTCTTAAAATCATATTTTATTATCTCAATTAGAGACTTTCCTACTTCATATCCACTGGCTTTCAAAAAATCATTTGATAAAGCTCCTCCTATAAAAACATAATCAGCTAGTTTTAAATATTTTTTTATTAAAGGTATCTTTGTGGAAAATTTTGCACCCCCTAGGATAAACAAAAATGGATGTTTTGTGTTTTTATTTACTTTTGATAAATTTTTTATTTCTTCTTCTAATTGAAATCCTGCATAACTAGGTAAATATTTTGGCAAAGTAACGATTGATGCGTGCATACGATGAGAAACTGAAAAAGCATCGTTTACATAAATACCTTCTTTGCCACTTGAAAGTGGGTCAACTAATCGTGCCAATTTTTTTGCAAAATTCACATCATTTTTAATTTCACCATCAAATTTTCTTATATTGTCAAAAAAAGTAATTTTTTCTTTTGAAAATTTAGTAATCTTAAAGAAATGCTGTATTACAGGATCTAAACTATCACTACCGTCTTTGCCTAAATGTGTTATTAAAATTATTTTTTCTGCTCCAGAATCAATTAAAAATTGTATTGTAGGCAATACTTTTCTAATTCTAAAATCATCTAGAACTTTTCCATTTAAAATGGGAACATTAAAATCCACTCGGAGTAATACTTTTTTCCCTTTTATGTTTTTTAAATTTTTAAGAGTTTTCATTTTCTACGATATTTGCAATTTTAGTAAATTTTTCTACATCCAAACTATTACGCCCCAAAAGAAAACCATCGACTTGCCCTTCTTTTAAAAACATAGAAACATCATCCTCGTAAATTGATCCGCCATAAATGACCCTTAAACCTTCTATATTTTTAATACCAAATTTATCACTCAATACTTTTTTAATAAAAATTTTAATTTCTAAAAACTCGGAAGAAGTAGCAGGCCTTTCTGCTTTTTTGCCTATTGCCCAAATTGGTTCATAAGCTACAATTAATTTTGAAATTAAATTCTTTGGAACTTTATCCAATCCTTGTTCTAATTGTGTTTTTATAAATTCTAAATATTTATGTTTTTCATCTCGAAAATTTTCACCTACACAAAGTATAGGAATAATATTAAAAGAAAATACAGATTTAATTTTTTGATTTATA
>JBBUAC010000001.1:2342-10356 GCA_038061035.1 Patescibacteria group bacterium | reverse complement strand
ACAAAGTATAGGAATAATATTAAAAGAAAATACAGATTTAATTTTTTGATTTATATCATTATTATTTTCTCCAATACCCATTTCTGTATTTCGTCTTTCAGAGTGTCCCAATATGACATATTTTATTCCCATCTCATATAGCATCTTAACTGATATTTCTCCAGTGTGTGCACCTGTATTTCCCTGAAATACATTTTGTGCTCCCAAATATACTTTTTTCACTTTTTTTGCACGACTACTTAAAGAGATTTTATTTAATTTATCCAAATATAAATATGGTGGACAAATTATAATTTCTGTTTTTTTAATATTATAAAGAGACTTTGTTGTGTCATTAAATAGCTTTTCTGCCTCTTTTGTGTTTTGAGGATTCATTTTCCAATTTCCAATTATTATTTTTTTATTCATATATAGTAAATTATATCATAATAGTTTAAAATGTAATTAAGCTATGATTTATCAAATAAAAAAAAGAGGCTTTACTCTCATTGAAACACTTGTCGGAACTACTATTTTTGTATTGATTGCCTTCTCGGCATATAAAGCTTTTGGAATACTTATGGATGCAGTAGAATCCTCTAGGGCAAAAATAGCTGCTACTTCTTTGGCAAATGAAAGATTAGAAATTATTCGCAACTTACCTTATGGCGATGTCGGAATAATTGCTGGATTACCAACTGGGAAAATCGAAAGAACACAAAACATCCTACGAGACAGGTATTCTTTTAATATACAAACTACAATAAGAAATATCGATGATCCTTTTGATGGAACAATAGATGGAAATCCGACAGATTATTCTCCTGCTGATTATAAGTTGGTGGATTTAGATATAACTTGCTCAAATTGTAAATTCTTTTCTCCATTAAAATTCACCACACTCGTCTCCCCTCATGCACTTGAAACTGCATCTACAAATGGAGCTCTTTTTATAAAAGTTTTTGATACGGAGGGCTTACCTATATCAAATGCACAAGTACATATAGAAAACACACAAATAAATCCAAATATTATAATAGATGAAACAACAGACAATGAGGGTTGGATAAAAATAATAGATGTGCCACCTGGAGTAAATACATACAACATTCGTGCTACAAAATCTGGTTTTTCACAAGACGAGACATATCCTGCTGGAGGTGTTGCAGGACAGAACCCCATCAAACCTAATGCAACAGTAGCATTGCAACAAATAACCCAAGAAGATTTTTTAATAGACAAAGTAAGTTCCTTAAATGTTAAAAGCATAGACTCTTCTTGTGAAGCTCTACCTAATATAAATTTCTCTCTCACAGGCACAAAATTAATAGGAACTCCTTCTGTCTTAAAATATCAAACACAAAATTTTTCTACAAATTCAGGAGGAGAATATTTAATATCAAATTTAGAATGGGATAGTTATAAAATCTTATCCACTTCTTCATCTTACGACTTAGTAGGAAGTAATCCATTTATAAATTTTGCTCTTAATCCAAATGAAAATAAAAACATAGATATGATAATTGTTCCACACATAGAAAAAGCTCTTTTAATTTTTGTGAAAGACACAGACGGCAATCCTATAAACGGAGCGTCTGTACAATTAAAAAAGGGGTTGTTTGATGAAAATAAAATTACTAATTCAAATTTATGTTCTACTCCTGGTCAAGTTTTTTGGAATGGACTGTCAAATGGAACACACAATATAACGATTTCAAAAGAAGGATATCAAACAGCAGAAGATTCTATTAATATAAACTCATCTTGGCAAAATAAAGAAATAATCTTAGATTATGAAATTCCTCTTCCAAATTAAAAATACAAAAAAAGGGTTTACTTTAGTTGAATTACTTTTTGGTATTTCAATTTTTATAATAATTGTTTTAGTTCTCACTTTATTTTCTAAAAATATTTGGGTATATAGTTCTTATATTACAGCAGGGCTCAAAGCATCTGATTCTGGCAGAGCATCTATAAAAACTATGACAGCAGAGATTCGTACTGCATCTATGGCAGAAACAGGAGCATATATGATAAAAGAAGCTAGTGGTAATACTTTTATTTTTTATTCTGATATAGACAAAGATGGATTAAAAGAAAGAATAAAATATTTTATTGAAAACAATACATTAAAAAAGGGCTTAACAAAACCCACTGGCAGTCCTCTCTCTTATAATCTAGCTAATGAAAAAATCCATATTCTTATAAACAGTGTTATCAATACTTCTATTTTTAACTATTACGACAAAAATTACGATGGCAATACTACACCACTTACTGAGCCTATAAACATATCCGCAATCAGACTTGTTAAAATTAATATAATTACAGATGAAAATATAAATCGTCCACCTGCACCAATAAATTTTTCAACTCAAGTTTCTTTAAGAAATTTAAAAGATAATCTATGACCCATTCGATAAAAACTCAGGGTCATGGCAAGTCACATCGAACCATGATAAATAAAAGTAAATTAAAATATTTATATAATAAAAATAGAGGAATGATAATCATACAGACTTTGGTTTTTTCTGTTGTGATGATAGTTGTTATTGGTGCACTTGCTGGATGGACTGCTACTACAGTAAAGTCTGGAAGAATAAATTTTAATCGCGAGCAAGCTTTTCAATCTGCTGAAGCTGGAATAGATTATTATAGATGGCATTTAGCACATGCACCAACAGATTACAAAGATAGTACAAATGGAGAGGGACCATACGTGCACTCTCTAAAAGATAAAAATGGCAACACAGTTGGACAATTTTCTTTAGAGATTACAGCTCCTTCTATTGGATCTACTTTGGTTAAAATAAAGTCCACAGGAGAATCTTCTTTTGACTCTTCTTTTAAGAGAACCATAACGAGTGAAGTAGCAAAACCATCAATAGCAAAATACTCATTTGCAGGAAATAATGCTATGCGTTTCGGCGCTGGTACAGAGATTTTTGGACCAGTACATGTAAATGGTGGAATTCGTTTTGATGGATTAGCGCACAATATTGTCACTAGTGGAACCACAACTTACACAGACACAGATTCTGATGCTTGCACCACTACTAATTCTTGGGGTGTCCATACTTGTCTTTCCCCTGCTGACCCCATATCTCCCATAGCTCTTTCTTCTCGACCTGATGTTTTTGAAGCAGGACGTTTGATAAGCCAACCAACTATTAATTTTTCTAGTTTCACAACAGATATGGCAAGTTTAAAATCAAAAGCTATATCAAATGGATTTTATAGAGATACAGCGGGGATTGGATATGTCGGTTATCACATAGTATTGAAAACAAATAATACTTTTGATTTATACAAAATAAATTCATGGGCAAGTTTAGGTAATTGCTATTCTTCACCTTCTTCTGTCCCAAGTTGGAGTATAGGAACACAATCTTTTCAAGGTAATTTTGCATATCCTGCAAATGGAGTATTTTTTATGGAAGATCATATTGTAGTAGATGGACAAATAAATCAAAACCGTCTTACAATAACAGCTGCTACTTTACCTATACCATCAAATCCAGCTAATTATAAAAATATAATAATAAACAATGACATACTCTATTCTTTTTATGACGGAAAAGATGCATTGGGATTAATAGCACAAGGAGGAGTAATGGTGGGATTAATAAGTGATAATGATTTAAAAATAGATGGTGCCCTAATTGCACAAAATAATAGAGTTGGAAGGTTTTATTACTATGGTTCTTATTGTTCTTATAAAAATCGTTCTGTTATATCACTTTACGGAATGATTGCTTCTTATGTCCGATATGGATTCGCCTATACAAATAATACGGGTTATGCAATAAGAAACATTACTTATGATGCTAGTTTACTTTATGCACCACCACCTGACTTCCCTCTTACTTCTGATCAATATCAAATCTTATCTTGGCAAGAAAATTAAAATAAATATTTTAGTTTACTGAATATTGTCTAAGACAGAATAGAGTGGAGTAATCATTGAAATAGCAAAAAAACCAACTGCGGCACCTATTATAATCATAAGCACTGGCTCAATTATTGTAGATAAATTTTTTGTTTTATTTTCAATTTCTTCTTCATAAAATAAAGCAACTTGCAATAACATATCTGAAAGCGCTCCAGTTTCTTCTCCAACTTGCACCATCTCTGCCATCATTATCGGATAAAGATTTAAATTATCTTCAAAAGCTTTAGAAAACGGAATACCTTTTTGTATTCCCTCTTTTGCTTCCATTAAAACTTTTTTATAGTAAACATTTTGAACAACATCTTCTGTAATTTCAATAGCACGAAGAATAGAAACACCAGAGATCAACAATGAAGACATTGTGCGTGCAGTACGAGCAGTATTTAATTCTTTTGCCATTTGCCCAATGGCAGGAATTTTCAATATTACAAAATCAATATATTTATTCATAAAAGTCGCGCGGAAAAGTAACATTATTCCTGAAATAAAAATAATTAAAAAAACAAAAGATAATAATAAGTTTTCAGAAAAAAAGTTACCAAGAAAAACTAAAACTTTTGTAGATGTAGGTAATTCAACACCAAGATCGATAAATGTTTTAGAAAGAGTCGGCACAACAAAAGCGAACATTAAAATACCTATCACAATCATTGCAGAGAAAATAACACCTGGATAAATAAGAGCGCCTTTAATTTTTTTAGTTAAAGAATTTGCTTTCTCTAAATTCATACCTATTTCAGTGAGCGCGCCAGCCAAATTGCCAGATTCTTCACCCGCACGCATCATAGATAAAAAAAGCTTAGAGAAAATCTTTGGGTGCTTTGCAAGAGCATCTGATAAAGTACTTCCAGAATTTATTTCTGTAGTAATTGATTCCAAAACATAAAGCATCGCTACATTTTTTGTTTGTTTTTGTAAAACAGACAATGCCCTAGCTAGAGATAAACCTGCTTTTATCATTCCACTTAGATTTTTTGTAAAAATTATTAATTCTCCAATACTAATACTTGAAAATAAATTCTTTACAAAAGAATTTGGATTAAAAGAAAATCTATTAATTATTTTAATAGAGATAGGGATTTGCCCCTTATTTCGCAATTCACGAGAAAGAGCAAGACGGTCAGTGGCTTCTGTTGTATCTTCCAATATCTCACCAGTATTAAGTTTTACTTTATATGAAAAAAGCATAATATTTAGAATAAATTATTAAACTCGTTGAATAAGAGTTTTATAATTTATACATTTATTCAGAAACAACACGAAACACTTCTTCTAAAGAAGTGACACCTTGGACTGCTTTGAAAACACCATCCTCTAATATTGTAATCATTCCTTCTTTTTTTGCTTGTTCCTCTATTTCATCTTGAGAAGTTCCACGAATAATCATCTCTCTTATAGAAGATGTCACTTGCAAAATTTCATGTATTCCGATACGACCCAAATAACCATCTTCGGATTCTTTGCTTTTTATTGGTTTGTAAAAAGGAACTTTTTCCCAAGTAGTTTTTGGACCTATTATTTTTTCTTTTTTAAGAATATCAAGCATTCTATCTAAATTTACTAATTTAGATAAATTTTTTATTTCAATATCTGATAAAAAATATTCTTTTCTAGAAGGAAGTAATTTACGAACCAATCTCTGAGCGATAATAGTTTTAACGGTCGAGATAATCAAAAATGGTAAAACTCCCATATCTATGAGTCGTGGTATTGCTCCTGCTGCAGAATTCGTATGTATAGTAGAAAGTACTAAATGTCCAGTAAGCGAAGCATTGATAGCAAGACCACTTGTCTCGGAGTCTCTTATTTCTCCTACCATTATTATATCGGGGTCTTGACGAAGCAAGCTACGCAAACCATTTGCAAAAGTAAGCCCTATTTCTGGTTTTACTTGCACTTGATTTATTCTTGGTAATTGATATTCAATTGGGTCTTCTACTGTAGAAATATTAACTTCTGGTTTATTTAAAATGCTAAGCATTGTATAAAGTGTCGTCGTCTTACCACTACCAGTCGGACCCGTTGCAAGCACCATCCCTGTTTTTAATTTAAGAGATTCATAAATTCTTTCTAATCCTTCCCCATGAAAGCCCAAAGTCTCTAAAGAAAATCCATGGGAATCTTCTTTTAAAATTCTTATAACAGTTTTTTCGCCATAAAAAGTTGGTAATGTAGAAACACGAAAAGAAACTTTTTCTCCATTTTGTTCTTTTTTAAATCTACCATCTTGTGGTAATCTTTTTTCATCCAATTTTAAATTGGACAATACCTTCACGCGAGCTGTTATACCAGCACCAGCATTTTTGTCCAATATCATAGCATCGTGCAATATACCATCTATTCTATATCGGACAGTAAGTTCTTTTTCTCCGGGCTCAATATGAATATCAGAAGCATTTTGTAAAATTCCATGAAAAATCAAAGAATCAACTATTTTTATTATAGGTAAATCTTCTGCCATTTCTTTCAATTCTGCTGGAGTTTTTTCTTCTTCTTGATTGCCTATAGACTTTATAGAATGTGTTTCTTTTTGAATTAT
Source organism: Patescibacteria group bacterium (assembly GCA_038061035.1). Classification (GTDB taxonomy): domain Bacteria; phylum Patescibacteriota; class Minisyncoccia; order Phycocordibacterales; family UBA9973; genus UBA9973. The sequence goes on along the minus strand of JBBUAC010000001.1, from coordinate 3,886 downwards.
ATTACTAAATTCAGCTGCCAAACTTTTTTTATACTGAACTAAAGAATTTTTTATTGAAACTGTATCAGTAAGTCGAGGTAAGATTTTTAAACCAGATTTTTTCTTAATAAAATCTATTACGGGTAAATCATCTACATCAAGCATTGCCACCTCTAACCCTTTTTCACTTTTTCTATAAGCAATGATATTGTAATTGTGAGCAATTGGTTCAGGAATTAAAGAAAGCACTTCTTTTTCTATCTTTTCATTTTTTAAATCTATAAAAGGAATTCCTAAAACAAAAGCTTCCATTCTTTTTAAATCAGTTTCTGATATTTTGCCTTCCGACAATAAAACATCTTCAAATTTTTGTTTTTTTTCTTGTGCTTTTTGTATTATTTCATCAAAAGTAGATTTGGAAACAAGTCCAGAATCTAAAATATATTTCTTTAATTGATCTTCGTCTATTTGCATATTTATATTATAACATCAATAGAGCCAAACACATTATCAAAAAATCCATGTATTTTAGTATCAATTTTTCTCTTTATAAATAAGGTCTTTTTTGAAATATTTACTATTTCTACAAAAATTGTGTAAATAGTAACTAGGATTTTTATTGAAAAGCGATCAGACTAAAACTCCCCATTTCACAATTTCGCTAACTATTGGATTTTCAATAAATTTTAAATCTCTTGGATTCAACGGATATGGCTCTATTCTTAAATCAACCAAATGAGTTTTCTTCCAAAGCCATTGCATTTCAGTAACATCATTTACACCAAATTTTTTTGAAACAACAGCGACATCAATATCACTATCTTTTCTTGCTGTTCCTTTAGCATAAGAACCAAATAAAATCATTTTTTCAACAGGAATACCATCTGATTCTACAACAGTTCTAAATTTTTTAATATTATTTATAATATCTTTTTTTATAGCTTTTTTAACCATTTTATTATTCTTTTAGTTTCATTAATATATTTTTCAGCATATTTCTTTGTCGCCATTTTATAAAATTTGGATTTATAATCTCCATATCTTCCTTTAATATTAAAAGTATTTATTTCATCAAGTAAACCAAGGTCATTTTCAGTTAAAATTATTTCCGCAAAACTTGTCAACTTTTTCAAATTATGGTCATAGGGCGCATGATTTTTTGTCTTCTTAACTACAAAAGATTTTAGTAATTTCTCAAGTGATAAATGGCAAAAAAATAAGGCAGGTGCGTAACGACCCAAGGAGAATAATCCTTCAGCGGTTTTAAAATCTTCTTTACTTTGATTCTTCCAAAATAATTCTACCTCTTGAAAATCAATCATATTCATAGTATATCATTTTGCCACTAGAAAATCCACCGAAGGTGGATTTTCTGTTTTGTGATTTTATTGTTATATCCCCTAATAAAACATAAAACAAAAAATACAAAGGATAATCCTTTGTATTTTTTGTTTTTAATATTGTATTTTTATTTTAATTTTCCTTCAAGAATTTCAATCCTCGCCTTCAATGTATCATTTTCCAATTTTAATTCTTGTATCGCTTTAGTTAAAACAGGCACCATT
>JBBUAC010000001.1:0-2242 GCA_038061035.1 Patescibacteria group bacterium | reverse complement strand
TGTATCATTTTCCAATTTTAATTCTTGTATCGCTTTAGTTAAAACAGGCACCATTTTTTCATAAGAAATTCCTTTATAGCCATCTCCGTTAGTATCTACTAATTCAGGAATGATATTTTCAAATTCTTGAGCAATAAATCCAATTTGTCCTTTTTTATCAAATTGCATATTAGAAAATTCTTCATCTTTCCAATTATAACGAACTGGATTCATTTTCATTACTTTATTTAAAGAACTTTCAAGTGGAATAATATCTTTTTTCCAACGAATATCAGAACCAGACCAAGAACCGCTTGAAACCCAAGCACTACCATTAACAGTAAGAGTATAGGAAGGATTATTATTTCCAATACCCACATAACCATTTTGAAGAATAGTAAATTTTTCTGAATAACCAGCATTCCGTATACTAAAACGATTATTATCTGTAAATTCAGGATATGTCATAATATCCCATTTTATTGTTCCTCCTCCAGTAAGTCTAAAACTAGCACTATTGTCTCTAGTTTGACTATTAACCACAACAAGACCATAAGTATTATTAGAAAAACTACTAGTTGCTGCCCAAGTTGTTCCATTATGTACTAATGTTTGACCATTAGTTCCAGAAGGGAGACCTCCACTAGCATTTATCCAAGTAGGTGCTAAACCTGCTCCCGCTGAAGTTAAAACATATCCTGCTGTTCCAGCTGAACCATTTGGCATTAACGCCCCAGAAAATCTTACATTTCCACTTACTTCTAATTTTTGAAAAGGATTAGTTATCCCAATGCCGACATTACCAGAATTATAATAAATATTACCACTTGCACCTGTAGTCCATTGACTAGATATTTTATTATTTAAAATATCATATTGAGCTTTACTAATCAGTCCTGCAGAAACTCCTGGCCATGAAGCAAAAGGAATATTAAGATAATGTATTGAACCATCAATTCTCCAACCAGGATCTGTTGTGCCAGTCATTGCAGAAAATCCAAGTGATTGCTGTGGGGAAGTTAATCCATTTATACTAGTAATTCCGCTTCCTGCAATAGAACTTATTACGAAAGGATTAGTAGAAGTTCCTTGACCATTTATTATTATATTAGGTCCTGAACTAATTAAATTTGTTATATTTGATAATTTATTATTAAATAAATCATATTGAGCTTTACTAATTAAACCAGCTGTAACTCCTGTTGTTGAAGCAAGAGGAATATTTAAAGTATGTATTGAACCTGAGCTTGACCAATTAGGAGCTATGCCAGAACTCCCAGGAGTTGCAAATGTTTGAGTTGTAGATGTTAATCCATTTAAACTAGTAATTCCACCACCTACACCTCCAGCTGGCACAGCCGCACAAGTTAGATTTCCATTTGCAGCTATTCCAATTGCATAATTACCAGAAGAACAATCAATTGGGTCACTTGACAAAGAATTTGCAAAAGAAACCGAGCTTGTAATTTGATTTCCTGAAATAGATTTATTTGTTAGTGTTTGAGTATCAGTAGTTCCTACAATTACGCCTGTTGGAGCAGTTTTAGAAGCATTCCAAGAAGAACCCGAAGAAACTGCAATACCTGCAGCTGGATAAACCATACTTCCTCCAGGTCCTCCAGTTGGCCATGTAGATATACATCCTGCTGGACTAGGGAGACAAAATTTTGCTGCTGAAACATTGCCACCAAAAGAACCAATTCCAGTAGAACCTATAGCACCAGCCCAAAAACCACCAGATTTAGATTGCACAGTTCCTCCCACATTCACAGGAGGAGGGACATTATTGTTAGGTGGTGTTCCAGAAGGTGCTGTCCAGACAGCTATAGCTACAAGAGACAATCCAAGTATTGCGACCAAGAAAATTGATTTTAATAAAACTTTAATATTAATATTTTCAAAAATATTATATAATTTATTTTTTTTCATAATTATTTTATTATAACATTTATAAAAAATTATTTACAAGACAATTTACAAAATTTTTAGAAAATTAGTCTACTTTTTAATCTGTTCTAAATATTTTTTAGGTGTAATAACATTAGTTTTTGCATGCGGATATTTTTTCAAAAATTCTGAAAAAACAACATCTGTATAATTCCATTTACACTCTGTCGCAAAAATATTTTCTCCATTTTTTTCTATAACATCTATTTCTGTTCCTATTCTAGTCCTCCAAAACATAATTTCAGAAGGAAAACTCTCTAAAGTATTAAATTTTAATCTTTCAGTTATATAATAATTCTCCCATAAAGCACCCTTA